>NZ_CAWPKW010000144.1:0-84072 GCF_963888615.1 Brasilonema octagenarum UFV-OR1
GCTGCGATTTCTAATCGCTTGGGTTAAAAGGGGGTTATAAAAGCGGATTTGGTATGACTTCAACGGTCTGCCGTTAACTAAAAGTGGGACAAACCCTACCTTGTTTGAAGTTACAGCCGCTAAATTATCAACTCCAATATCAATCGCAGCAATCAGATTTTGCTCGAAATTTAGAAGAGTTTCCTGTTTTTCATAAATCACCTCAATCACGTAATAATTTAACTTCGGGACAATCCGCACTTGACACAGTGTACCACTTTCAACGAAGGTTGGAATTTTTACCCCGGTTTTCGAGAGACTGATAAAACCTTTTTTTAAGAGGGTTTTACTTACAGCTTGGGCAGTATAAACAAGAAAATATCGACCTTTTTCTTTCTGTTTGTATTTTGGTAATTTTGGTCTACCTAAAAAGGCTTGACTGTTTTCCAGGTAAGCATTATTTGTTGCGAAAAAACTTAACCAAGCACGATGCAAACTTAATAAAACCTGTTGAGATACTTTTGCTGGTAATGCTCGATAAGGTTCGGACGAATGCAGTTGTTTATCTATTGTATTGTAGTTGAGATATTTCTTTTCATTCAAAAAAGCTTGACGAATGTGATAGTTGGCAAAATTGTAGAGGTTTTTTGCTGCGAAACATAACTGATCAATTTCTTGATAGTGAGGATGGTTAGACTTAATGACGTGGCGCTCGACTAGCTGCATCTTACGAATCTTTTTAGTACGCAAATACTATCATTGACTTCCGCACCGAGTCAATTCACGTATAGAATTGTTTATATATGATCTTATTTGTCTATAATCTGATTTCAGTTTTCCAATACATAGTTTGTAGTCAGCGCTGAAGCGAGTACTACGAACATCTTTAATATAAAAACAAGAAAATGACGCAACCCATTCCACCCATCACCCTACCACCACCTCAAGATCCGATGCTTGAGGGAAAATGGTTACAGCAACGCTTGCATCAGTGGCTGGATGAAGAATTTATCCCGGAAGCAATTAATCAGACAATCGCCGAAAGGGCTGGACAAATTTTTGTACGTCAACGTATGGAAGGAGAAAACGACTTGGGTTCTCTGGTTATTGCCATTGTTACAGAGATGCAGTCGTTTGATTTTTCCAAAAGTTTCTACGGAGAGTTTGCTATTGCTAACGCCGTTAGCGACTTACTCCTAGAAAGTTTGGGGATTGACAAGTGTTGTGGGCAATAATAGGCAATAAATAATTGATGTCTGTTGTCCTTCGTCATTAGTCCTTGGTTCTTTGTCTAAAGCTAATGACTAATGACTAATGAACGGCAGGTGCTACAACGCGCTTAACCCGACGCCAGGTGCTATAACGGGGGGAACCCCCGCAACGCACTGGCTCCGCAACGCACTGCCTCCTAATGACTAAGTAACTACCAACTAGACTTAACAACTCCGGGTAAAAGACCTTCGTGTGCCCATTCGCGCAGAACGTTGCGAGATAGCCCAAAGTCGCGGTAAACTCCTCTGGAACGACCTGTTAACCAGCAACGGTTACGGTGGCGGGTAGGAGCGCTATTGCGGGGTAGCTGTTGAATTTCACGGTGAATTTCGAGCTTATCAACAGGAGATTCTGTTTCTCTGAATTCTTCGAGCAGTGCTTGGCGTTTTTCAGCATATTTAGCCACCAATCTGGCGCGTTTTTTCTCGCGCTCAATCAAACTCTTTTTTGCCATAATGTCAGTGATTCATTTTAAAGACAGCATTTTCCATTCTATATAATCCCGCGTCTAGTGACCAAAGTCTCTTTTAGATAGGTCTTTTGGCTATGTTCCTAAAATTCCTTAATTTTTGCCTTGACAGTGACTTGTGGTACGTTAAAAGCAGAAGGACACAGATCAGCTAATTCACAAGCATCACAAGCAGGCGATCGCGCTTTACAAATCGCACGACCATGATAAACCAGCCGAATAGACCAATTTTCCCAATCTGGTTGAGGCAATAAACTCATTAAATCTCGTTCAATCCGGATGGGGTCTGTGTGTTCAGTTAACCCCAAACGCTCACTCAGACGTTTGACATGAGTATCCACTGTCACCCCAGCATTAATTCCATAAGCATTAGCAAGCACAACATTTGCTGTCTTTCGCGCCACACCTGGAAGGCGCACCATCTGTTCCATCTGCTTGGGGACATGACCGCCAAACTCATTGATAATCATCCGACAAGCAGCTTGAATATTCTTTGCCTTATTGCGATAGAACCCAGTGGAACGTACGCTTGTTTCTAACTCTGTTAAATCAGCATTCGCCAAACTTGCTGCATCTGGAAATTTACTAAACAAGGCTGGTGTGACTAGATTCACCCGTTCATCGGTACACTGAGCTGAGAGAATCGTAGCCACCAGCAACTGTACTGGGGTTGAGTAGTTTAAAGAGCAAGTTGCATCTGGATAAAGACGCTTCAGGCGAACTAGGATTTCTAGCGCCCGTTGCTTCTGAGATGACTTTTTGCGGATACTCATTACTGGAATAATCTTTGCACCCACTCCAATTGGGTAGTTTCTTTAACGATGAGAAAAATTCCTAGTCCTAAAAGTATCACCAAACCAGTTTGCATGACACCTTCTTGAATACGATTCGGTAAGGGTTTACCGCGCAAACCTTCAATCAACAGAAAAGCGAGTTGTCCTCCATCTAAAGCTGGTAAAGGCAAAATGTTGATGAAAGCCAAGTTAATGCTGATCAAAGCACCAAAGAACAACAAATTGCTGATATCATTCTGAGCCCAGGTTGCACCAATCTCGACAATTTTAACTGGACCTGCGACTTGGCTTGCTGTTTCGCCGAAGTTAGTAACTAATTGTCCAAAACCTTGAGATGTCTTGATGAGAATCTGCTGAAATTGTGTAGCGCCAATTTTTAATGCTTCCACGGGGTTTGTGGCGCGACGATGCACGATTTTCTGGTTAGGAGAAAGACGGACACCTATGCTACCTTCTCCGTTCGCATTAGCTTCAGGAGTCAGATTCACAGACAGTTTTTGATCGCCACGGGCGATTGTCAAATTAATTGGCTTGCCTAAATGACTTTTGACGATTTCTGTGAAAGCTTTTAATTCTTGCTCAGAAGTCCCAAAAGTTTTGTTATCAGCAGCTAAAATGACATCTCCAGCCTGAAGACCTGCTTTAGCAGCAACTGAAACTGGTTGTGAAATTAATTCTGGGATGAGAATCCCGTTTTGAGCCGGTTGCGGTATGTTTACACCTACAACACCCACCTGTGTTACAAGCAGGAAGTAGGCAAATATTAAATTTGCTATCACTCCTGCACTAATCACAATCGCCCGATCTAAAACAGGGCGGTTACGTAAAAGATTTGGGTCATTGGGAGGAATATCACTATCTGGATCATCGTCAGGAAAACCGACAAACCCACCCAGAGGAAAAGCACGAACAGCGTATTCCGTTTGTACTCCTTGATACTTCCAAATCACCGGACCAAAGCCCAGAGAAAAGCGATTGACGTAAATCCCTTGGGACCTTGCTGCAATGAAATGTCCAAACTCATGCACCAGGATCAAAACAGCCAAGACTGCGATCGCTGCTAAACCCGCAAGAAATGACATAGATAAACAATGAATGAACTGATTGGGCGATACTTCTTTTCATTTTAAGGTGTGTCCAGAGGACACGACGCTGCAAAGGACGAAAAAACCGCCCATCAAATTGAGGGAAATTGCTATAACTTTTCCGAAAGCACAACTTACGCAGGTGTAGATTTAAATAGTACTATCTATGCTCTGTAAAATCTCTTACTAATGATAGATGTTATTGTTCTAACTAAGTTTCTATCTCCTTTGCTGCCTTACCTACTCAAACTAGGAGATAAAGCAGCAGAGGAAGCAGCAAAAAAACTTGGTGCAGATACGTGGGAAAAAGCGAAAGCGATTTGGGTTAAACTCCATCCTAAAGTGGAAGCTAAACCATCAGCCCAAGAAGCTGTCCAAGATGTAGCGCAAGCGCCTGAGGATGAAGATGCTTTAGCCGCACTGCGTCTGCAGCTTAAGAAGTTATTCAAGGAAGATCCAACGTTAGAAAGCGAAGTCACTCAGCTTCTGGCTGAAGCCGAAGCATCCCAAAGTCGTGGAAACATCAATATTGGTGGAGATGTCAAAGGTGTTTCTGCATACGACATTAGCGGAGGAAGTATCACTCAAGGCGATATTAGTTAGAGATAAGGGAACAGGGAACACTACCATCAAACTATGGGATGTGACTACAGGTAAACAAAAGATCACCCTCAACGGGCATAGCAATTCGGTCTATAGCGTGAGTTTTAGCCGAGATGGCAAGACTTTGGCTTCTGCGAGTTTTGACCAGACGATAAAACTGTGGAATGTGGCTACAGATAAACAGACTACCCTCACTGGGCATAGCGATAAGGTCAAGAGCATAGCTTTCAGCCCAGATGGCAAGACCTTAGCTTCTGCAAGTTTTGACAAAACCATCAAACTGTGGGATGTGGGTACAGGTCAAGAAAAGACCACCCTTATCGGGCATAGCGATGTGGTCTATAGCGTAGCATTCAGCTCAGATGGCAAAACCTTGGCTTCTGCGAGTGCCGATAACACAGTGATTTTGTGGGATTTAAATTCTATTTTATCTAATTTAGATTTTGATAATCTTATGAGACGCGATTGTGATATAATCCGGGGTTACTTGAGAACCAATCCTAATGTTAGCGATCGCGATCGCACTCTCTGCAACGGCATTGGCACTCAGAATTAAAGGATAAACGGCAAGATTGACACTCCCCGAACTATGTAAGTATCGCCACTAGCTTTTGATGTGAAGCTATGACAAATTTGGTACTGATTTTTTAGCTGCTAACTGTTAAAACTAACTTAACTCAGAGTTAATCTTAAATTGTTTCTATTAGTTTTATACTGTGCAAGTGATAACACGTAATTGCGTTTACCAAAGCTCTACAGATGTTATTTGTTAGTCTTACCCACTTTTATATACAGTAAGATTTTAAACAACGTAATCTTTGTAGCTTACTGAAACATTAAATGAGTTGACACTAGGAAGTATTAGTGTAACTACAGGGATCTATACCTCCAGAACCAGGCAAAGTTGGAAACTACCAGTTGACTGCCTCTACCAAAATTCCACTATTCTTCGATGATTGGCGATCGCCTTGTAGCAGCGATAACATCTGCTGCTACTTGGGCGTCTGTTGTCATTGTCTGAGCAAATTCGTGATTGAAATCTGCTGATATGGGAGATTACAACTCCTGTTAGAAGATCCCCCCAACCCACGCCACTTGCTTCAAGTCGGGAAACCCGCCCAACGCAGTGGCTCCCCTTAAAAAGGGGGGCTATCAACCCGTTTACCTATTTATCCCCTTTTTAAGGAAGGCTACGGTGTACACACAAGTTCTTGAATTACCCACTCATTCGCGCAAAACCTCACCCTGCCCTATCGGGCATCCCTCTCCTTACTAAGGAGAGGGAAAGATTTTAGCGCCGATTCAAGCGAGGGTGAGGTTTTGAACGAGATGTGTATACACCGTAGCTTTTTAAGGCGATCGCTCCCGCTTATACACACCAAACAAGGATCACTTATGGCGTCGAACCCAGGTTTATTAATTTCGGAAATATTTACTAACCCGTCTGGAAACGATTCACCTTTCGAGTATGTCGAGTTACTAGCAACTCAGACGATTGATTTTTCAGCAAATCCCTATAGCGTTGTTTTTGCCGACAATGGCACTGCTACTTCCAGTGGCTGGATCGCAGGTGGTAATCTTACTTATGGCTTTGACATTACAAGCGGTGTCGTGAATGCGGGTGATGTTGTTTATGTTGGTGGTTCCTCACTTGCACCGACTGGCACAAAACTACGCACGATCAATACGGGAACAACAAATGGCGATCGCTTTGGTAACGCTAACTCAGGAGGTGTACTGGGTAATGGCGGTAGCAACGCTGATGCTGTTGGAGTGTTTAATGTCGATATCAGCAACATCACAAATTCTACTGTTCCTACCGACGCTATCTTTTTTGGTTCTGCTGGGGGTAATGCAGTTGTCAGTGGCGGTACCGCAGGGTATCAGTTGCCTGTGAACGATCGCTATTCTGGTGGAAAGCTTCAGTCTAACAGCTTCTTAGCACCAGATCCTGGTTCAAACCAGGTCATAGTAGCTAATGGTACATTTAATACGACGACAAATACCTTCACTACAGCACGTAGTTGGAACATCAGTCCGGCAACTAATAACTCCTCTGCCATTACCCTCACCAGTGGTGGTGGTAGTGGTGCAGCACCAACTATTCAGGAAGCAACTGCCTCACCTTTTGTGAATCTTCCAGCAACAATTGCTGGGGCGGTAAGCGGTGTGATCGCAGATCCTACAGATCCAGCAAAAACGTTGGGACTTGATTTCACGATTGCAGACGCCGATACCCCACTCAATAACTTAACAGTCACAGCAGTTAGCAACAATCAAAACGTTGTCATCAATGCTAACTTAACTCTCAGTGGCACCGGTGCAAGTCGCAATCTGAAGATTAATCCGACTGGTGTAGGCTTTGCCGATGTTACAGTCACTGTTAGCGATGGCACTAACACCAATTCTTATTTAGTTAATTACGCAGCTTCGGCAACATCAGTTACCCCTAACACCACCCGTTTTCACACGGGTGCAAGTGATGCCTCGACGGCGATCGCCATTGATTCCAACTACATGCTTGTGGGCGATGATGAAAGTCAAGTGCTTCGGCTGTACGATCGCAATCAATCTGGTTTAGCACTCAATGGCTTCGACTTCACGTCATCTCTGGGACTCACAGATACTAGTGGTAGCGGTGCACTCAGAGAAGTAGACATCGAAGCTGCAACCCGTCTGAATAACACAATATACTGGACAGGTTCCAACAGCAACTCCTCCAGCGGTGACTATAGACCGAACCGCGATCGCCTATTTGCAACGCAGATATCAGGCACAGGTGCAAATACTACCCTCAGCTACCAAGGACGTTACGACTTTCTAGAACAAGACGTGACAGCATGGGATAGGAACAACGGTCACGGATTGGGTGCTAATTACTTGGGACTGACTGCCAGTGCTACGCCTGGGGTGATTCCTGAAAGTATAAACGGTTACAATATTGAAGGTTTGACAATCGCACCTGATAACACCACTGCTTACGTAGCTTTTCGTGCCCCCCTTGAACCTGCAAGTAACCGCAGCGACGCGCTGATTGTTCCAGTCACAAACTTTACATCCTTATTATCTTCCACTGGTGGCGGTACACAAGGATCTGCAACCTTTGGCGCTCCCATTTTACTTGACTTGGGTGGTCGCGGGATTCGCGAGATTCAACGCAATGCGAGTAACCAGTACGTCATTATTGCTGGTTCTACTGGTTCTGCCACAGGAACTGCTCCCAATGATTTCCGCCTGTTCACTTGGACAGGTAACCCAACAGATGCTCCCGAACTGCGTAGTGCAAATTTAACAGGACTAAATACTGGTGGTAGTTTTGAGTCTATTGTTGCAGTTCCCGATAATCTCACAAGCACCAGCCAACTACAGTTGTTGACAGATAACGGTGATACTGTTTTCTACAACAACGGAACAGCCGCTAAAGATTTAGGGCAGAACAATTTCAAAAAGTTCCGTAGTGATATTGTTACCTTGGGCGACACCGTTGGTCAAGTCTTCAACGGCACCTCCGGTCGGGATACCATCATTGGTACAGAAGGAAACGATACCATCATTGGTGGTGTAGGTGGAGATACACTCACTGGCGGCGCTGGTTATGACAAATTTGTCTATACAAATATTCGTGATAGTGGCGATACAATTACTGACTTTAAAGTTGGTACAGACAAGATTGTTTTGACTCAACTGCTTGATAGCTTAGTTTCTGGAGGATACAACGGCACCAACGCCATAGCCGATAACTATGTAAAAGTTGTCCAAGGCAGTAGTACCAACAACTTCAGCTTACAAATTGATGCAGATGGTTCTACAGGCGGAGATATTTTCCGACCTTTTATTACAGTTAATTTGGCATCCACAAGTACGGGTACTTTGAACGATCCAAGAAACTTCCTTTTCTAACAACTCAAACTAATAACGTAAGTTGCTAGTTAGTGATCCTAAACCGTATTGTTAGGATACATAAAGCAGCTTTTTGAGTACTTTAGAATACCATTTTTTTGAATTTAGTACTTAAAATAAGGCGCTTTTTGATAACTAGCAACTTGGGTTAATATCGCAGTCCTAAATGATTCGTGAAATTTCCTCTTCTCTCTTTTCTTGGCGTCCTTGGCGTCTTGGCGGTTCGTTTAATAAAAAAAATAAACCGCAAAGGACGCGAAGAGCACAAAGGTAAGAAAGTTTAAAAGGGTTTTTGCGTAAGTCCCATTATTCACTCTTAAGAGCGAGGTTTTTTCATGCCGCCAATTAACTTGAGTAGTGTTTACTCTCAAAACTTTGATTCGTTAGCCAACTCAGGTAGTAATACATGGACTGATGACTCCACTATTTCTGGCTGGTACTCTAACAGAATAGCTTACACAGCAGGCACTGGATCAAGCAATACAGGGTCACTCTATAGTTTTGGTAATGCTGCCAGTACAGAACGTGCTTTGGGATCGGTGGCGTCTGGCAGCACAGATACGATTTACTATGGAGTTCGTCTTCTCAATAACACCAGTAACACAATTAACGCACTCAATATTAACTACACGGGTGAGGAGTGGAGAAATGGCGGCAATACAACTCCACAAAGACTAGATTTTCAATATCAAATTGGCGCAACCAATATCACTTCGGGTAGCTGGACTGACTTTAATACACTAGACTTTACCAGCCCCATTGCCACAGCAACTGCGGGTGCATTAGATGGTAACGCAGCGGGCGGTCGCACTGTTTTGTCTTCTACTTTAAGTGGTTTTACCCTTGCCCCAAATCAAGAAATCTGGCTGCGCTGGCAAGACTTAAACGATACTGGAAATGATCACGGCTTGGGAATTGATGACTTCTCTGTCTCTGCAACCAATGCCCCTCCTCCTCCACCACCCACATCTTCTACTCGCATCCATGACATTCAAGGTGCAGCACATATCTCACCTTTAAACGGTCAAACGGTTAGTAACGTTCCTGGTATAGTCACAACTGTACGTTCCAACGGCTTTTACTACCAAGACCCCAACCCAGATACAAATGATGCCACCTCAGAAGGGATCTTTGTCTTCACCAACTCTGCACCAACAGTCGCTGTCGGAAACTCTGTGTTGGTTAGTGGTACAGTAACCGAGTTTCGCCCTGGTGGTTCTACTGGCGCAAACAACCTCACTATCACCGAAATTACCAACCCGACGATTACCACAGTCTCAACTGGTAATCCTTTGCCTAGTCCTATTGTTCTAGGTAATGGCGGCAGGACAATTCCAAACATGGTGATTGAAAACGATGCTAGCAACGTAGAAACGAGTGGAACTTTCGACCCAGCCCAAGATGGCATCGACTTTTACGAAAGCTTGGAAGGGATGCTGGTACAGGTTAACAATCCTGTAACAGTTAGCCCTACCAACAGTTTTGGTGAAATCTGGGTACTGGCGGATAATGGTGTGAATGCCACAGGACGCACTGCGCGTGGCGGTAGCATCATCAGTCAAAATGATTTTAATCCAGAACGGATTCAGATTGATGACACCCTGGTCAACCTGCCTACTGTTAACGTTGGTGCTCAACTGAGCACAATTACAGGTGTTTTAGACTACAGCTTCAATAACTTTGAAGTATTGCCAACCACCGCACCAACTGTCATTTCCAACAACCTCACAAGAGAAGTCACTGGTTTAACTTCTGTCGATCCCAACAAACTCACAGTTGCCACCTTCAACGTCGAAAACCTCGATCCTGGTGATGGTGCGGCTAAGTTCAACGGTCTGGCTAGTGCAATTGTCAATAACCTGAAGACTCCAGACATCATTAGTGTAGAAGAAATTCAGGACAACAACGGACCAACGAATGATAGTGTGGTAGATGCTAGCACAACCTACCAGACTTTAATCAATGCGATCGCATCTGCTGGCGGTCCCACTTACCAATATCGCCAGATTAATCCAGTAGACGACACCAATGGTGGTGAACCGGGTGGTAATATCCGGGTGGGTTTCCTGTTCAATCCCAACCGCGTCGCTTTTATAGATCGTCCTGGTGGGACTTCTACCTCCAGCACTACAGTCAGCAACGTCAATGGTGTTCCTGTACTCTCTGATAGTCCCGGTCTCATTGACCCCACCAACTCCGCCTTCAACAGCAGTCGTAAGCCTTTAGTTGGGGAATTTGCCTTCAACGGTCAAAGTGTATATGTTATTGCTAACCACTTCAACTCTAAAGGTGGCGACCAACCCCTGTTTGGACCAAATCAACCCCCAACCCTCTCTAGCGAGACACAGCGCAACCAGCAAGCGACAATAGTGAAAAACTTTGTTCAGAACATTCTGGCTGCTGACTCCAACGCCAATGTGGTTGTAGCGGGTGACTTGAACGATTACCAGTTCTCTAACCCACTCAATATCCTAAAAAGTGCTGGACTCACAGATCTCGTTGAAAACCTGCCTGAAAACGAACGTTACACCTACAACTTTGAAGGTAACGCCCAAGTTTTGGATCACATTCTGGCTAGTAGCAATTTGAACAATAACTCAGAGTTCGATGTTGTTCACATTAACTCAGAGTTTACAGATCAAGTGAGTGACCATGACCCAAGTGTAGCTCGCTTTAATTTGCCAGCTATAAAGGATACATCAACAACAGGTCGTGGCACATTGACTGGAGGTTCTGGAAATGATGTCCTGATCGGTGGTTCGGGTGCAGACTCCCTCACTGGTGGTGCTGGCAACGACAAATTTGTATACACAAGTATACGCGACCAAGGTGACACTATTAATGATTTTGAGGTGGGCAAAGACAAGATTGTCTTCACCCAACTACTAAGTAGTTTGATTTCAGGAGGCTACGGTGGTACTGACGCTATTGCCGATAACTATGTCAAAGTTGTCCAAGGCACTAGTTCCAATAACTTCAGCGTACAAATTGATGCAGATGGTTCTACAGGCGCAGACATCTTCCGACCATTTATCACGGTTAATCTTCTGGGTACGGGTAACCTCAACAGTTCTAGTAACTTCGTGTTTTAAAAGCTTAAGGTTGCAATTACCATTTTTGTGCTGGCATCTACCAACAAAGTTCATCAACTAAATTAACGGAGTTTTCAATGTCAGCTAAAACTTTTTGGAAAACTGTAGCTTTGGGCTTATTCAGCTTAAGTAGTATCACGATTGCAAAACCATCTTTTGCTGCCAGTGTTGACCTAAGGAGTTTCAATAGAGGAGGTGATGTTGGTAATGTAACTCCAACTCAAGCTACAATCACTAACGCTTACGCAGATGGCGGTGATGATGGCGGTACGAACTATAATGTCTCGGGAAATCAGCCACTTTTTCCGTACCAGTTAGAAACTTTTTTGGGTCTAAGTCCGGGATCTCTTGGTCTTGATATTGCTGAGGGGTCTGCTATCAGTATTTTGAGAAACTTCCAAGCTGGAGATGTTTTTAGTTTTAACTCAAACTTTCAAACCTTTGATGATCCAGGTATTGACCGTGCCTTTGTGTCGATTGTTAACTCAACAACGGGTTCAGTCATCACCCCTCTAACGCTTGGTAATTCTACTTTCAACTATACCTTCTCAACTGCGGGCAACTACACCATCGGCATTGGCGTTGTCGATGGTCCTTTTAATGGGCTACCTGATGCTACTTTCTCATCACGATTGATTGTCAGTAATGCAAACGTAGCGCCAGTTCCCGAACCTCTCACAATCTTGGGTTCTCTGACAGCACTGGGATTGGGTGCGAATATGCGCCGAAGATTTGGTAAGGCTCGGTAAGTTTTGATACTGCTTGAAATGTGTGATACAAATGATTGGTCTTAAATTCTTTCCCCCTGAGAGACTATCGTGTACACACATCTGGCTTTTCACCTCACGTTCGCTTTTCGCTTCCCTAAAATTTTTCCCTCTCCTTTATAAGGAGAGCCAGTGCGTTGCGGTGAATCCAGCGCTGCTCTCCGCTCAGACAACTCTTGGCACGGCGCTGGCTCGACTTCGCAGTTTTTGGGGGGAAGCACAGGAACATAACGTGCCGCCCGTAGCACCTGGCGTGAGGGATGCCCAACAGGGCAGGGTGAGGTTTTCCCACAATTTTGGGTAATTCGATAACTTGTGTGTACACCGTAGCCCTGAGAGGGGGAAGGTGCTGTATATTTGCATCAACCCTGAAGTGAAACGGTACCCCCGCCAAGCAGTAAGCTTTGCGCGTCAGTGTCACCGCAATACGCTTGGTGATAAGCATTTTTCACTTTGCGAATTGGGTTTGGGCAAAAGGTTACTGGGTTTGGGTTAAAGGTTTTTTCTTCCCCTTTTCCTTTTCCCTTTAACCGAACCGTATTGAGTGTCACCCCATCTGTTAGCTCAAATATCGCATCATGGGATCGACACAAATTTTCATATGCAGCACGAACTTTATGCTTTGAGTCGTGCGAATGGTTCCATAACGGTAATCAGAGTTGTTAGCACTTGTGTAATTTTCAGTTGCTGGGAGTCTGTCGTCAAATACAGGCTCCTTTTCTTTTTTTCTACCTGTAAATTTGTCCTCGCTTTCAGTATATTTAGTTATATAGCAGGGAACGCTTAACGCTTAACGCTTAACAGACTTTCAAGTCTCTTGGTGAGCGTGTTTTATCATTACTTCGTGTCTTAATCTACCTGACGACTGCTATATCAAGTTCGCTTAATTGCTTGTAAATCCCACACAACGCACCCCGGTTTTGTCTTGGGCACTACAAAAGAAAAATAAATTTATACATTTGGGATGCCCCCTGCAAAGCTCTGTATTTGTAAAACCGATATGATCCCAGCATTTTTAGGAAAAAAACCTCTAGACAGATAAATATTTTGTATGTCATTGTGTATTCATAA
This sequence comes from Brasilonema octagenarum UFV-OR1, assembly GCF_963888615.1. Lineage (NCBI taxonomy): Bacteria > Bacillati > Cyanobacteriota > Cyanophyceae > Nostocales > Scytonemataceae > Brasilonema > Brasilonema octagenarum. The sequence continues at coordinate 13,033 of NZ_CAWPKW010000144.1, forward strand.
ACCATATTCAAACTTATTTTTGGCAATTGAAATAACTTTCAATTGATATAAATAATATTTATCAGAATCATAAAAAAAATGAAATTTCAGATAAAGACAACTAGATGGCACCTAGTTATTATGGTGTTTGTTGGTCTGTTATTGGGGCTGCTTATTGGAAAAAGCGAGTTTTGGCAGGAGAAGACAACATCACATCCACAAAGCACTATTTCTAGTGACTATTCTAATTTTCAACCTCATGTTAAAGCACTAACAGCAAATCAAAACACAGATCTCTCTAGTAAAAACTCAAAATCACCCAGCCAAGTCAAAACGCCAGCGTTGATTCCGGAAACGACTTTGTCTGGTCAAAATTCAACATCTCAACCTCAACAAAAAATCAACCAAAACAGCCAACCCGTACCTCAAACGAAAACGCCAAGTCCAAAGACGCCTTTGTCTGGTCAAAATTCAACGTCTCAACCTCAACACAAGAGCAGCCAAAAGAGCCAATTGCAGAAGGCTCGTATTTCCACAGTCAAAACTACCGCAGCTTTTAGGGCTTACAAACCTAGATATGAGATTGCTTGGGCAAACTCAACTAACTATGGAGAGCGCTTCGCAACAGACGTTAATGGTCAACCAGTCAACAATTCACCAATCATAGTACTTCATGAAACCGCTGCACCTGCCTCCAGTGTAATTAATTTTTTTCAAACTCCTCACGATGATAGTAATATTCAAGCAAGCTACCACGCCATGATTAACCTAGATGGGACAGTTGTTTACATAGTCCCACCAGAAAAGCGAGCCTTTGGTGCGGCTCATTCGGTGTTTGATGGGGCGCTTGGTGCAGAAACTGTTCAGACAAATTCTCAGCTCTTTCCATCTGTGAATAATTTCGCTTATCACGTCAGTTTAGAAACACCACCATCTGGCGTCATGAACAACGAACCTACTCACACCGGCTATACAGAGGCTCAATACCAATCTCTGGCTTGGCTTCTGGCTCAAAGTAATGTTCCAGATGAGAGGATTACGACCCATCGAAGTGTGGATCGTTCCGGTCAAAGAATTGATCCCAGAAGTTTTGATTTCAATAAGTTTTTTAAGATACTTCATTCTTTCCGTAAGATAGTTTATATTAATTGATAATCTATATCAATATATTGCTGACATAGAAACATAGTTGAGGTAGGGAACGCTTAACACGAAACAGAGAATACCGAAGAAGGAATAAAAGTGTAGCGAGTTTTTTAAGCGTACAGCGCAGGCACTCTCACAAAAATTAAATAGAAGTTTTATCTTTAAAATACTTAATATACCGAAAAAGTGTATTTCAAGCAACATTTTACCCAGTATCAAGTCATAATTAATGACTCTGAATATGATTTTTCTAAATAATTATGATGCATGAGAGTTTAAGGCCCTGAATGTGCAATCAAAAATAAAATGGTCACGAGGGAACTAACCCCCTGACCATGTATCAACCAAGTTTTACAACACACAACCACACACAATTTAGTGGGGTCTTTTATTATGTTAAACAATCTTATGATTTTGGTCTAGATTTTTACTGGTGATATCTCCTGTCTACAATTTTCTATGTTTAAAAATATTTTTATAAATAAGCGTAAAGTCTGAAATTAAGCATTATTATTAAGTGGAACCATCAGTGCCAATTCTTATAGAACAGCTATTCAGGGGACAAAGATTCACCAGGAATACTAATTTTGACACTGATATTTGCCCGGAGTTACTTAGATGAGTAGGTCAAGATTGAAAAACGCGCTCATAAAATCTAGGATTTACGCACTTTACAAATCAACTATTGTGTGTATAACGATTAGCGTGTCTAGTTTTGTGCAGTTTTACAATAGTCAGATGAGCGCAAAAATTTCCCATTTCTATCTCAAAAGTGCATAAGTTGATTTTGCTTGCATTTAATAAAAGAAGAACGGAAAGCAAATCGTCTGATGCGTATAATCAGATTTTTGTAAAGTCTGCCGGATAAAACTTTCCCGGGCGAGCTTTATGTCAATGCGTAAGTCCTAAAGTCTTGGCGATCGCCCATGAAGGCTCCTATGGCTACGCCACGCCTGAGCGCAGAGCGCACGCGGCTTGGGCGAACGGCGAACGGAGCATCGGATGATTGCGGGGGCTTTGCCCCATCGCTTTGTTTGACCCTCCTGTTTGGAATAATGACTCTACAGCTTGTTGTATACAGTAAGAGATACTGTTTACTATTACTTATCTGAAAAAGGAGAATATCTTAAAAGATGGCTCAAAAAAAGAAAAAATCTGTTGCGTCTCAATTAGAGCATCAACTTCACACTAGATGCCCCATTTGTTGTATTATTCCACCTCATATGCTGGAACACGTTGCAGTCAATGGTAACGAAGAGCAGCGTAAGTGGGCATTTCGCACATTAAATGTTTCGGCACAATTTCGTGGACGGCGGAACGTAGTAGGTGCTGTGAATTTTGGGGTTTCCCCAGGTCAGAAGCGTCGTACTATCTATGATGCTAAAAATACTGAACAACTTCCTGGCGTACTCGTCCGTTCAGAAGGCGATCCCCCAAGCCAAGATCCAGCAGTCAACGAAGCCTACGATGCAGCCGGTGCAACTTATGACTTGTTCAAAGAGATTTTTGAGCGCAATTCTGTTGATGACAAAGGACTGCGTTTAGATTCTACCGTCCATTACAACGTTAAATATGACAATGCCTTTTGGAATGGCGACCAAATGGTTTACGGTGATGGTGACGGAGAAATGTTTCAGAGCTTCACCAAATGTATAGATGTTATTGGGCATGAGTTAACTCATGGGGTTACTCAGCATGAAGCTGGTCTCATCTATTTTGGAGAATCTGGAGCACTCAATGAGTCATTTTCTGATGTATTTGGCTCTCTGGTGAAACAGCGAGTCAAAAATCAGGCCGCAGATCAGGCAGACTGGATAATTGGGGAAGGTCTATTGACACTGAAGACAAAAGGTGTAGGCATTCGTTCAATGAAAGCACCTGGAACAGCGTATGATGATCCAGTAATGGGCAAAGACCCCCAACCAGCGCATATGAAAAACAAATACACTGGTACAGATGATAATGGGGGAGTACATATCAACTCAAGTATTCCTAATCTCGCCTTTTATTTAGCGGCTATGGAAATTGGCGGCTATGCTTGGGAAAAAGCTGGGAAAATCTGGTACATTAGTTTACGCGATCGCCTCAAATCCAAAGCCAATTTTAAACAGGCTGCTAATATCACTATCAAAGTTGCTGAAGAACTTTACGGTCAAGGAAGTAAAGAACAAAAAGCAGTGAAGAATGGTTGGCAAAAGGTAGGAGTTCTCTAGAGAACTATTCAACAGACAAAACAATTTGGAGTCATCCGCAGATTGCAACGCATCCACTCGCAACGGGCTACACAGAAACGTACCCACCAAATTAGTAAACACACAGGTGTGTTGTCTGTAAGTGGGCTATAGCCTCAAAAACTTCTGACTTTTGACTTCTTGTTATTGTTGTTTTTCTTGATAAACTGGGAAATATATTGTTATCTTCCCAGTTTTTATTCATTCTTGCAAGATGTAGCAAGACGGAGAACAACAAAATGCGGATATCATTTGAACGCACGGGTGGTTTTGCAGGGATAAGTAGAAAAAAAACTGTAGATACGGCAAGCATTCCGGCAAATGAAGCTGATCAATTACCTTCATTAATACAAGCCGCAGATTTCTTTAATTTACCTGAAAAGATCACAGCTTCTACGACACAACCTGACCGCTTTCAGTACAAACTCACGGTAGAAGATGAAAACAGAGAACACACAATCACTGTGAGTGAAACTGCGCTACCAGGAACGTTAAGACCTTTGATTGAATGGCTGCAACAAAAGTAGAAGAAAGAAACAATATTTTTGTTTTTCATTCTGTAGACAGATGAAAAAATAGACTCATTACAAAACTCATTTTAATATTACGTTTCACTTTGTTCAACTGCTACGTTGTCGAACTCAATATAGAGGTGCTTGAGTCCCCGCATGAGTATGTTCGGCAAGTACTGGTAATCATCTTGTGCCAAGCGGATGTTCTTAATCCGTAGCAGCAACCGTTCATAGGCGATCTGCATTTCCTTGCGAGCAAGCATAGCGCCCAAACAATAATGAATGCCATAACCAAAAGATAGGTGGTTGCTGGCATTATGGCGACGTACGTCGAAACGCTCATCGTCTGGAAATTTTATGGGATCGCGGTTAGCAGCATCGAAGCGGATCATGACCAAAGACCCAGCTTTTAGATCAACGTCTCCTAGTTTTGTATCTTGTGTTACAACTCGCCACATTCCCGCTGTCGGAGTTTCCATCCGTAGAACTTCTTCAACAAAGTTCTCTACCAGGGAAAGATCTGTTTGTAGCAACTTCATCTGCTGGGGATTCTTTGTCAGCAACAACATTCCACCCGCGATCGCACTGGTGACTGTCTCATTGCCTGCCACTAGTATTTGCTGAATTATACTCAGCAGTTCAGCAGTGTCGAGCGATCGCTCTTGAGCCACCTTTGCCTGTACCAAGTCAGTGATCAAATCATCTTGAGGCTGTTTTCGGCGTGATTCTATGACATCATAAAAATAATGCTGGAAAGCAACCGCATCTTTAGCACACTCGATCTCCTGCTCTCTAGAAAGCATATGGCTTAGGCGCGCAATAAAAGAATCAGACCATTGCTTGAACTTCGGCAGATCTGCCTGCGGCACACCTAACTGCTGAGCAATAACTTTGAGCGGTAAGGGTACGGCAAACTCACTGACGAATTCACACTTACTCTTATGGATGAAACTGTCAATGAGTTCATCAACAGTCTGCTGAATCAAGTTATGCATTTTGTTGACACGCGATGAGGTGAATGCCTTATTCACCAGTGATCGGAATCGCTCGTGTTCTGGCGGATCTGCCGTGAGCAAGGTGTTCATCTGAGGCCAGCCTTGAGCAAAGATTTTCTGCAACTCATCATCTTGTTCTTCTTTCCCAGCCAGTAAAGTAGAGAAATTACTAGAGAATACTCTTGTATTTTTAAGAATTTCTATCACCAAGTCATAGCGCGTAACGAGGAAGAGCTTAGCGTCAGTATTGGGACTAGGTAGCTCCATAATTGGTGCTTGCTCCTGTGCTAGCTTGTAGAATTCATAAGGGCACACAAGCAGTTCAGGGTCAAAGAAGTTGTAGTCCGACAGATGCTTCATGCTTCTATGGTGGTCAGTGATGGTTTGCTTTGAGTCACTGTGCACTCAACATCATCTTAACAAGTTAGCTTCATCCAAGAGCACTGCGCACCAAAATCACAGTGCAATGACTCTTACGAGAAATCGTCTCTGGTATATTTCCTTTGATTGCCTGTTGCAAAAGCTTTTCACGGCTAGCCCCTAAAACAATAACATCACTTTGGTCTTTTTCGGCACACTCAATCACAGCTTCACACACAGAATCGGCGCGAATTGGAGTTGCCATGACATGAGCACCGACTTTACGCTTGAGAAAGCGGACAGACGTTTCTAATGGCTTTGTATCAGGAGTAGAGCCATTGGGCTGAAAAACTTGACAGACCTTAATTTCCGGCGTTGAACTTAAAGAAGCAAGCGCAGGTAAAAGTTGAAGGGCTTGACGGGAGTTAGGACCTCCTGCTACTGACAATAACCAACGGTTAAAAGCTATTGTGCCATTCAACTTAACTAAAACAAGATCACAAGTAGCCTGACGAATGACAGTATCTACCACTCGGCTAAAAACTCGTCCTGGTGTAGAAGTCTTGCCTTTCCAACCCATCAAAACTAAGTCAATGTGTCGTTCTGTGACAGTTTCTAAAATTGCTCTGGCGATATTATCAGCAACTCGTATCTGTGTATGAACGGGAATCTGCTTTTCTTGCCCAAGTTGCAGCGCTTGATTCAAAAGATGATGACTATCAGTGGTTTGCACTGGTGTTTGAGCCGGGTTGCAACCGCGCGGCACGAGAATCACTTGCAGGCATTCTAATTCATAATTACGCTCTTTAGCTATTGCCAGCGCCATCTCAAGCAGAGTTTGTGCGGTGCCCGGATGCGAAAGCGGTACTAATAATCGTCCTTTGCCTGTTTCTGGAGAACGGGTTTGGTAAACGACGTACGAAGGTTTCGCTTTCGATGCCACCTTAGAGGTTTTGCCACTCAATTGTTCTGCTTCTACACGAATGATATCGCTACGTGTAATAATTCCAACTAGTTTGCTGACTTCTGTTACTGGTAGACAGTTGAGGTTATGACGGTTGAGTAGATGTAGAACATAAGCCAACGTATCTTGTGGACTCACTGTTACAGGTTCGGGTGTCATGACTTCGCTGATTGGTGTATTCCCACCTGATGGAAGTGAGGCAATATTTGCGACATCTTTCTGAGTTAGCATACCAACAACTTTGCGACCATCAACAACAGGAAAGTTGCGATGCTGTGAATGAGAAAAAGCCTGCAGTGCTTCGTCAACGCTCATCTGGCTAGATAATGTTTCCACACGATGCTGCATCACGTCTACTGCATTGAGCCGCGATAACAATCCCTCTTTTTTTGGCTCTTGTTCTATGTGAATACCACTAAGCTCTAACAAATGATCGTAAAGCGAACCAGCCGCCACCTTTTCCGCCACCAAATAAGCAATAACCGCACCAATCATCAGCGGTAATACCAAATTAAAATCTGTCGTCATTTCAAAGACGATAATAATGCTGGTGATTGGGACTCTAGCTACAGCACTCAAAAACGTCCCCATCCCGGCTAAAGCATAGGTTGTGGGAGAAGTGATTCCCAACAAACTATGTTCTGCAATTCCCACTAAATAACCAAGAGCAGCTCCCAAAAGCATTGGGGGAACTAATAACCCTCCTGGTGCCCCCGAACCGTATGCTATTAATATCAGGACAAACTGAGAAACGAAAGCAATAATAGTCACACCAGCGCTGAGATCACCCGCAGTCAAAGTTTCCCGTAATCCTGCTGTATCCCGAAAAGGCGCTGGCAAAAGAGCGACTACTATACCGCAAATTAACCCAGCTAATCCCACTCGCAGAGGTAATCCAAAGCGTAACCAACGGTTGTTAAATTTTATAGAAGCGATAATTCCTCGATTAAACAGTCCACCCAGCAACCCTGCTAATACTCCTAAAGCCAGGTAGAAAGGAATTTCTGGAAGTGAAAAATTGGTTTGTAGTGCAGTTAACTCTAAAACTAAGCTATGTCCTCCGAGCCATCGGGAAATCACCGCACCAATGAAAGAAGCGAGTATTGCTGTACCTAGAGTAAAGCCAGAGACATCTTGAAGCAGTTCTTCGACAACAAACAGAAAACCGGAGATAGGGGCATCGAAAGCTGCAGCTAAACCAGCTCCTGCACCTGCTGCAATAATTTGGCGACGGTAATCAGGGGAACTTGGAAATAAGCGATTGACTTGATTGGCGATCGCAGCTCCCACCTGTAGCGTTGGACCTTCCCGACCTAAAGGCAAACCCGAAGCTAATGCTATCATTGCGCTAAATAGCTTAACTATTGCTACTCGCAAATTCAGCGACACTGGCACCTTGGCAAGTACTGCCTTAACTTGTGAAATCCCACTACCAGAAGCCTCAGGAGCCATTCGTTCCACCAACCAACCAGACAGCAATCCGCCGCCTAAGCCAATTGCTGGTAGTACTAACCAAGCTGGTAGTACATGAGTCATATGGACTCGCCAGCCACCTAATAACCCACGCCTTGCTTTAACAAAACTGCTGCTAACGCTGACACTAAACCAATCAGACAAGCTTGAAAAATAGCAAAGCGTTTAGGTTGCAAAAGTTGCCGATAAAGCCTGAGCCAAAGAATTTTTCCCCTGATTAGCATCTTGTTGGCAATCTCTTCTTAATATATGAATTATAGAGAAGTTATGGTTTTAAATTTACAGGGAACACTTCGACTACGCTCAGTGCCAGTCAGCACAAGCCGCTCAGTGCAGGGAACAGGGAACAGGGAAGATAGCTGCTATATGATCCTGTTTTGTTTATTGATAAATTATTTGTGGGGTTAATAAGGCAACATATCAAACATCTACAACATCCGGGCTATATTTGCGTGAAATATAAAGAAATGTCAAAAATTTTCTGCAACAATGGAAATCATGCTGTAAAGCCGCATTGTCGGATTTAAAAATACTATATTGGAGTTTATGGGTAGGCAACGAGTTCTTTCCGGAGTTCAACCAACAGGCAATTTACATTTAGGCAACTACTTGGGTGCAATTCGCAACTGGGTAGAAATCCAAAGCCAGTATGACAATTTTCTCTTTATAGCTGATTTACACGCGATTACTGTGCCCCACGAACCAGCAACGCTGGCAGCTAATACCTATACTCTAGCTACTTTATATCTGGCTTGCGGACTTGATCTCAATCATTCTACTATCTTTGTGCAATCTCATGTTTCTGCCCACAGTGAACTGACTTGGTTGTTTAACTGCATCACGCCCCTGAATTGGCTGCAAGACATGATCCAGTTCAAGGAAAAAGCAGTTAAACAAGGAGAAAATGTGAATGTTGGCTTGTTGGATTACCCAGTGCTGATGGCATCTGATATTTTGCTTTATAAACCAGATAAAGTGCCCGTCGGTGAAGATCAAAAGCAACATTTGGAACTGACACGAGATATCGTCAACAGGTTTAATCACCAATTTGCTAAACCAAATCAGCCAGTGCTGAAGTTACCAGAACCTTTGATTCGTAAAGAAGGTGCAAGGGTGATGAGTTTAACGGATGGTACTAAGAAAATGTCGAAGTCCGATCCGTCTGAGTTGAGTCGGATCAACTTGCTAGATTCACCTGATGAGATTACAAAAAAGATTAAGCGCTGCAAAACTGATCCGGTACGCGGTTTGGAGTTTGACAACCCAGAACGTCCTGAAAGTAACAACTTATTAACTCTGTATATGCTGCTTTCTGGAAAAACGAAGGAAGAGGTAGCGGCTGAGTGTCAGGATATGGGCTGGGGGCAATTTAAACCTTTGTTAACGGATACGACGATTGAAGCCCTCAAACCCATCCAAGAAAAATATCAGGCGGTGATGAACGACAAAGGTTATCTGGAGTCTGTGTTGCGGGATGGAAAGCAAAAAGCAGAGGCGATCGCCAACCAAACTCTCAATCAAGTCAAAGCTGCGATGGGTTACTCTATACCCCTATAAGGTTTTCTCATCAGGTTGTCTTGTGTTATAGCTGTACCATTAGACAGAAATGGTCGTTTTTTATGCTGGATACGATAACTCCAACAGCTTTAACTTCTTTTCGTACAGCTGCGAAAACAGGTAAATTCCTGATTACCGCCGAGGTAACACCACCGAAAGGCGGTAATCCAGAACACATGATACAAATGGCGGCGACTCTTAAGGGGAGGGTTCATGCCGTCAATATTACTGATGGTAGCCGCGCAGTATTACGGATGTGTTCACTCGTGGCGTCGGCAATTTTGTTACAAAATGGCATAGAGCCGATTTGTCAAATTGCTTGTCGCGATCGCAACCGTATTGGCTTACAAGCCGACCTTATGGGCGCTCATGCTCTAGGTATTTATAACATCCTAGCTTTGACTGGCGATCCTGTGAAAGCAGGCGACCATCCCGACGCTAAAGGCGTGTTCGACTTGGAAGGAGTGCGGTTGCTGCAACTGATTCACAAACTCAATCAAGGCATTGACTGTAACGAAAAACCTCTGACTGATGGTGCGCTAGACTTATTTCCAGGTGCAGCCGTCGATCCGCAATGTGCAAGTTGGTCTGGTTTACAAAGTCGGTTTGAGCGCAAATTAGCGGCGGGGGCGCAGTTTTTTCAAAGTCAATTGATTACAGACTTTGAACGGCTAGAAAAGTTTATGGACAAAATAGCTGCAGGCTGTGATAAACCAATTTTGGCAGGAATTTTTCTGTTGAAATCAGCGAAAAACGCTCAGTTTATCAATCGGTGTGTACCGGGGGTGAATATTCCTGACCACATTATTGATAGATTGGCGCAAGCAAAAGATCCGCTTGAGGAAGGGATGAAAATTGCTGCGGAACAAGTCCAAATAGCACGTCAATTGTGTCAGGGTGTACACATGATGGCGGTGAAGCGTGAAGATTTGATTGTGCCAATTTTGGATATGGCTGGCGTTGGGGTAGTTACTAAGTAGTCTATCGCGTTAGTTTTGATTGGTTTGTGTACCATCAAAACCCTGTACGAACGCTCGGATGCAACGTCTCTACAACCCACCACTCAAAACCTCACCCTCGCTTTTAGCTGCGCTAAAATCTTTCCCTCTCCTTACTAAGGAGAGGGATGCCCGATAGGGCAGGGTGAGGTTGCGTTCGCGTAGCGTCTGGTAGAGAGGGAGTTTTGAGTCATTTGATTTAGGGTTGGGGAGGGGTTTTTTCCATGTGTTGCATTCTTTTTTCAAATTGGTATAACTGCCTTTACCCATCTCCATAAAGGGCGATAAGCCGGAGGCTTGACGCTTTGCGTATCGCGAATGCGCACCGTAAGGCATTCTCCTGGTGCAAGCTATAATCTCAACAACCTGCTCAAATCATTGAGAGTCAAGTATGGCTCAAGTTTTAGTAGAAGACGTAGATCGCTACGCCACAGCATATCCCGTATACTGCCTGAGTTCAGGCTCTCGAAATCCTAAGACAATGTGGTTCTCGGGGATTCCAGCTTCTGTCAAATCTTTGGCAATACCGTGTTGAGTACCATCCCGCTGAATCCAGAGTTTGTTGTTGATAATGTCGATGTGAATAATACAACCGTGAACTCGGCGTTCTCCATCCCATCCCACATTCACCAACAAATATCGGTCGTTCTTGCGATCAAAGACGACTTCGGTTTGAATCTCACCGTAAGCGTAAGGAACAGCAGCATATTCAGAGAGAATTTTTTCAGTAATCTGCCGATAGCTGTCTAGGGTATCCATTTGAGAATTACCTCCATGCTAGGGTCAAACACAATCAGCTTGACACGACCTTTGCTTAATAACAGTTTACCAATTGGTTCTTCAAACAGGTCTATGTAAACTCCATTGCGGATAGCAAGGTATAAAACTCGTTCTGGTTCTTTTTCTGAAAGAATATCATTGTAGAGAATATACTGCCCCAGCGCCTTTTCTAAATCATCGATATCAGAGCGACCAACAAAACTTTTAATTACGACTGCTATTTTAGACTTTTCTTTCTCAGCAGCGATGAGTTGTTCTGCTCCCAAGTCAACATATAAATCTTTTTTACCCATCTCAAGTTTTAGAGGATCGTGGGTTATTGTCCATCCATCTTTGAGCAGAGCATTTTTAACAGTGTTATGATAAATATCGCGTGAAGGCATAATGTTTCATCGGTGAACAATGAACAGTGAGAACTGAGAACTGATAACTGTTAAATGTGTACTTGATAGACAAAATATAGCAATCCTATTTGATAGGTGAAAATTGTTGAAGTCCAGAAACCCGGTTTCTGGGAGAAACCGGGTTTCTAATTTTAAAAAAATGATTTAGGACTGCTATATAACCACAATTCTGATTAGCAGGAATTGCTGACATCATTTTTTTAGGATAAGCTAACTTGAGATTCTCCATCAATTCAATAAAGCTATTCTGTTTATATCTTGCAAACCTAGGATTACAAAGTTTGGGACAGGTACAATATATTCAGATGACCTACTCTTGTAAAGGCAGCACAGTAATTAACTCAGAAAATCTCGCAAAATCTCCAGTGTTATGAGTTAACAGCTGAGGAATACCGTAAACTAGCATTGTGGCGACAATATTCGCATCATGTACCTGCTTGCCACCAATGGTAATTTCTTCCATCAACGTCAACAACCTTTCAGTCACATGCAAGTTATCTTCAGCTAACCGAAAGCGGTTGGAGAAATACCGCACGTCTTCCACTAGGGAAGAAACAGGAATTTCTCCAGTTAAGTCACCTTTCCTTGTCATAGCTGCTAAATATTCCCTGAGAGTTTGGCGACTGATCCATAGTTCAATTCCCTGTTCTTCTATAGCTTGAAGTCGTTCCGTAGCTTGTAAGTGAAACGGTGACAAAGCTAAATTGGCATAAACCAAAATATTCATGTCGATGAAGACAGGGTTATCAGTCGTTTGCATATAAATCTTCTCGGCGGAAAGTAACGCTTTGCGAGACTAATCCTACAGGATAGGCAGAAAATTTTAGAGGCGGACGTTTTTCCTTAATTATCTGCTTCTCTACCAAAGGTTTTTCATCAATCACCACCACCAATTCATGCTCACCTGGTGGAATATCTGGTGGTAACTGTACTGTGATTTTCCCATCTTCTGTAACTGTAGCAATTGTCGTAATCGCTTTCATCTCATTTCTCCTAAAATATGACGTTAGCGTCCCCAATCATCATACATATCCTCACGTCTTAAAGAAAGATTTTCAGGTCAAGAACCATAATTGTGTACTGGGAAGTTTAAAGGCGGACGCTTTTCCTTTATCTCTGGTTTTTTGGGTAAAACCTGTTCATCAATCACTACCACCACTTGATGCTCACCTACTGGAATATCTGGTCGTAACTGTATTGTCATGTCATTTTTCCATCTTCTGTAACCGTAGCAATTGTTTCAATAATTTTCATATCATTCCTCCTTTTTACTCCATTACTGCTAACACTGCTTTCGGCAACAACTTATCTTTAAACCAAACAATCCTAGCAGGCACATCATTTAATTGAACTCCGGCTTTCTCCAGATTCAATCGCTCAGAAATAGCCAAAATTAAATCATCACGTCCTGCACGCCGCACCTGTGAAAACTTCTTTTGTAAATATTCTGGTCGCCAATAACCAACTATTTCTAATAACAGCGATCGCCCATCAGGATGGACTAATCTAAAATCAGGAATCATCACACTTCCAGGAATAGGAATTAAGTCAACTTCTCGCTCTAACACCCAATCCGTTTTTGTTGACTCCCACTTATCAGCAAAAGACTCTTCCAACATACTGTCGTATGGTTTACCAGTGGAATAATGAGACACCAAACCGCATTCAGAATTGAGAGTAAAACGTCCCGTTTTCCATGTATTTGTGTATGGATCACGAATTTGTAATATTGTGGAAAGACTCCATTTTGTGACATGAAGTAAAGCCGGAATCAGCTTCGCTATAGCCAAACCATAACGTGTACTTGGAGTAAACAAACTCGTCGGACCATCAATTGTAATTGTAAAACCGTGGTCAGCATCTCCCTCAATATAAGACATTAATTGAAACAACTTGAGGTAGCGAAACAAAAGCTTATATTGTCCAGGCACATTGCGATGAGCATTTATCACCAACTGACTTGCTCTATAAAACACCCCCTGCACCTGAGATAAATTGTAGCGATGCAATAAATCATGGGGTGCTGGTGCATCAAAAGCAGTTAAAATTTTATTCTCAGACAAATCCGCATATAACCCCTCACGAACTTGTTTCGGCAAAACTTCACGTTCAAGTTCATGACTCAATTCATCAGCAATATGAGTTAAAGTCGTTTCTGTCAACTCGCGACTCGGAGGAGACTTCGCCGCCAAAGCAAAAACCCTTTCTCGTAACATTTGAGGTTCCAAAGGACTCACCACCTCAAAAGTACAGAAACTGCTTTTGAGGATATAAGCTAAACCCCGCTTGACTCTATAATCTGGAGTATCCCCCTCCAACTCTGACAATTGACGCTCAAGCGCACCCTGAGTCTTACCTACCGCTTCCTGAAAACAACTTGTTAACTCAGTGGCGATCGCCAAATGATTATCATCAATCTTCAGTCTCTTCGGGATAATTTCTTCCCCATTTTGTCTGTGACTTAGTAATTCTGTTGGTAACATTGAAATTTTGAACCGCAGAGCAACGCAGATACAGCAGATTGCAGGTAGATAGAGTATACTAAAGTAAGTGCATCAAAGCTTGAAAATAAAACCATTATCAATCGACTTTCGAGAAAAAATAATTAAACTGAACTGATAAGCGTGCAAATGTACTAAACGAGCGCTTCGTTTTCCATAAACAAAAATCGCTATTTAGTACAACTCTCGTATCCTGTACTTTTTACCACTACCGTGTTGTTTAGAACTGTGCTTTGCGGCTTTAATCAGATCGGCTGCTTTCTCACCAATCATAATGGTGGGCGCGTTCGTATTTCCCGTGGTGATCGTTGGCATGATCGAGGCATCAACGACACGCAATCCCTTCACCCCATGTACCCGGAGTTCAGGATCTACAACCGCCATTGGGTCAGTTCCCATTTTGCAAGTGCCGACAGGATGAAACACAGTCCCGCAAACCTCCCGAACATAAGCAACGAGTGCTTCATCGCTTTGAACCTCGACACCGGGAGCAATTTCCTCACCTCGAAACTCATCAAAGGCGGTTGAATGAAACAAGTCGCGAAAGAATCGAATCCCTGCCACTAGCTTTTGCACATCGGATTGACTTTGCAGATAGTTCATCCGAAGGATCGGGGCATCGGTGGGGTCAAGCGATTGGGCAAAGCCCACGCTTCGCGAACGTAAAGCGACACTGCCAATGTTCTGGGGATGGGTCAAACTAACATAGCCTGTGAACCCCGAATCAACCTGGGCATACCCAGGAGGTGACAAAGGATTGGCATTGAAGAAAAGCAGCAAATCTGGCGCGACATCCAGATTTCCCTGGCTATGCATAAACATTGCAGCTTCACTAAGACCATTACCAGTGGCAGCAGGGTGCACCTCCTGAGTTGCCTTGTAGGGCACGGGAAAGCCAACGTGGTCTTGCAGGTTTTGACCCACACCCGGCAGATCGACGACGACTGAAATCCCCATTGCTTGCAGGTGTTCTGCATTCCCAATGCCAGAAAGCATTAGCAGCTTGGGCGAATCGAACGCGCCCGCACTTAAAATCACTTCCTGACTGACTCTAACCTGGTGTAGCGTTCCAGAGTGCAGGTATTCCACCCCGATAGTGCGAGTCTCCTCAAACAACAATCGAGTCACCAACGCACCTGTTTGCACTGTTAAGTTCGGACGATCCAGAATCGGCGTGAGAAATGCAGCAGCAGTACTGTGCCGCTTACCATCTTTGATTGTAAACTGAACCGGTCCTACCCCTTCCTGCTGCTCTGCATTAAAATCAGGATTGTACTCATATCCCATTGCCACCGCTGCTTCTACAAATCGTTGAGAAATCGCAGCAGGAGACACGATATCTGTGACGCTCAACTCCCCATCCACACTGTGATATTCCGAAGCACCACGTTGCTGATGCTCAGATTTCTTGAAATAGGGCAAGACATCTTGGTACGACCAACCGGGGTTGCCCACTTCCTGCCAGTGGTCAAAGTCGTGATGATTGCCCCGCACATACGCCATGTAATTAATCGAACTGCTGCCCCCCAAGACTTTACCACGGGGACAAAAGATTTTGCGATCGTTAAGGTACGGTTCAGGTTCCGAGAAATATTTCCAGTCTACCTCGGAGGCAGGTAAATTCCTAGCTTCCCGTGGGATTTGAATCTCTGGTTTCGTATCCCGAGCGCCTGCTTCAAGCAACAACACAGTTGTTTGGGGGTCTTCTGTGAGACGGTTGGCAACCACGCAACCTGCTGAGCCTGCACCAATCACAATATAATCATATCGAGACATTTTAAGTTCAGTTTAATTATTTTTTCTCAAAACTCGATTGATAATGGTTTTATTTTCAAGCTTTGATCCACTCACATTAGTGTACTCTTTCTACCTGCAATCTGCTGTAAATACAGATAACTATTGAAACATTATCAGCTTTCATCCGTATTTATCGGCGGTTTCTTTTGAACTTTATAATTTATCTCCAACTGCTCAGCAGCCTTAAGACTCTTTTCCTTTCCACTCCCATAAATAACCTGTAAATTCCCTTTCTTCTCCCTCTTTTCTTCGTGCTCTTGGCGTCTTGGCGGTTCGTTTTTCTTCTCCACACCTCTTCTCCTCGCCGAAGTCCCCTCCTCACTCGTATCCTCCGCCACCACCTCGTACAAAATCGCCTGCTTCTTATTATCCTTACCTTTTCTTAAAACCCTGCCCAATCTTTGAATATACTCCCGTGTCGAACCTGTACCAGATAAAATAATCGCAACAGAAGCTGCAGGAACATCAACACCCTCGTTCAACACATGAGAAGCAACCAGAGTTTTAAACTCTCCCTCTCGAAATTTTGTTAAAATTTCATGCCGTTCCTTGACAGGAGTTTGATGAGTAATTGCTGGAACTAGAAAATTTTGAGAAATGTGGTAAACTGTCGCATTATCAGCAGTAAAAATCAAAACTCTTTCTGGATAATGTTCTGTTAAGATATCAGCAAGAACTCTTATCTTCCCATCAGTACCCAAAGCAATCTCTTTGGCTTGACGGTGTGCTAACATGGCTCTACGCCCAGCTTGCGATCGCGCACTCATTTGCACAAATCTCTGCCAGCCTTGAAGACTCCCCAAAGAAATCTTTGATTCCTTCAAAAAATCATTGCGAACTTGAATCAGTTGAGTGTACTTTTCCCGCTCATTTTGTGATAATTTCACCTTAATTTGCACAACTTCATGTTCTGCTAACGCCTTTCCTGCTAAATCCTCAGCCCTTTTGCGATAGACTTCTCTGCCGATTAAAAAATTCAAGTCCGCGTGTTTACCATCAGTGCGTTCGGGTGTCGCAGATAGTCCCAAACGGTAGGGTGCGATCGCATATTCCGCAATCACCCGACTAAAATCTGTTGGCAAATGATGACATTCATCAAAAATTAACAAAGCATACAGATTCCCCAAACTTTCCGCATGGATAGCCGCACTATCATAAGTGGCAACAAGTACAGGTGTTCTATCTCGCGAACCACCGCCAAGTAACCCAACCTCAGCATCAGGAAACGCCGCCTTCAAATGAGCATACCACTGATGCATTAAATCCAGTGTTGGCACGACAATCAGCGTTGTGCGCGGCGTCGCTTGCATCGCCATTTGCGCCAAATACGTCTTTCCCGCTGCGGTGGGAAGCACGACGACTCCTTGTCTTCCCGCGAGTTTCCAAGCAGCTAACGCCTCACTTTGGTGGGGATAAGGTTCCATTTCCAGACTGGGAACTAATTCTATCGGATAAAACGCCTTGGCTTCATCGATAAAATTAATTTCTTGGGCTTGCATTGCTTCCACCAAAGCACGGTATTGAATAGCCGGAATGCGGAATTTTTCTACTCTGTCATCCCATGTAGCAAAATCCATCCAAGCCCTGCCGCGTGGTGGTGGATGCAAAATTAATGTGCCACGATCAAAAGTTAGTGTGGGCGTGCGAGCCATTTTTGCTTTTCCCGGCTTTTTTTAAAATGTAAGATTTGTCTCACTTTTTATTATTAATGTAAAAGCTGTTACTACTAACCCCGCGATGATCACATCTAACATAATATGGTTTGCTATAAGCGGCTGAATTCGAGATCGGAGCGTGTTAGTGACAAAATATAGCCTCTTGGCTGTACTCAAGCCAGAATAAACATAGCTAGGAACAAATCACTCAGGCATACAATCTAGCTTACGCGGAATGTGTGATAATAAACCGCGCATACAGTCATACAACTAACAAACTATAAAATCGTGCAATATAACGAATCTATTGATGAGTTGGCTGCACTTCTGCAACAGCCGGCTGATTTTGAATTTGAACTACCTGATCCCGAAGATGAGGAAATTCCTGAACCGGAATTTCAAACGCAGCTAGATGTGGCTTGGCAGGTGTGCGATCGCTTTGATTTGCAAACCGACATTTGGCGAGGACGAATTTTACGCGCTGTTCGCGACAGAGAGAAAATAGGCGGTGAGGGACGAGGTGCTGGTTTTCTCAAATGGCTCAAAGAACGAGAAATTGGCAAAAGTCAAGCATATGCTCTGATTCAACTAGCCAACAGTGCTGATACCCTTTTAGAAGAAGGAAGATTAGAACCATCAGCCATCAATAACTTTAGCAAACGGGCGTTTATCGAAACAGCCAAAGCAGCGCCAGAAGTTCAACAGATGGTTGGTGAAGCAGCCCAAAAAGGCGATCGCATCACCAGACGGGAAGTACGTCAAATCAACGACGAATGGACAGCAATGTCTTCGGAGTTGCTACCCGAACCAGTCAAGATAAAAGCAGCAGAAAATTCTCTTCCTCCCCGTTACATCGCGCCACTGGTGAAGGAGATGGAGAAATTGCCAGAGTCTCACCAAAACGCGATTCAAAAGGAAATATCCCAAAATCCTGACATAGATACCATCAAGCAAGTCACCACAGATGCTCGTAATCTGGCAAAATATCTCAAAGCAGCAGCTCAAGTCCAAGCGCTAAACGCTCAAGAAGTTGACATCGAAACAGCCTTGATAGAAGCTCAAAGAGTTGGCTGTCTGAGCATAGCAGCAGACTTAGTAAATCAAGCATCCCAACTAGAGCAAATGATTGCCAAATTGTACATGAGTTGGAAGAAAATTGGTAATCTATCAGACCGTTTGTATGTGGATACGGGTGCAAGTACACCACGCTTGCGAGAACTTCTGGAATGCTTGGAACCTCTTGGCGGTGAAGTTATGGAATTACAACTGAGTGGTGGGACTGAACACACTATCCGCTTGCAGATACAGGAGACTAGTTAAAAAGTAGGCTGTGGGGAGTGGAGAAAACACAAATACGCGCGTGCTGTTGAATACGAACCGTGTCCTCCCCTGCTTCGTCTGGTTCTTTTGAAACAACAATCAGAACTTCGTTACCTCCATAGGCAGTTTTGTACTACTATACAAATTAAGTCTGCAGTGTAGGCTCAACCTAATTTGCAAGATTAGGGCTTGGTTTGATAAATCACGACTTGCTTTCTGGGCTTTGCTTTTCAGGAATCAACTGCCAAGACGTTGTAGATGTAGATGAATCCTGTATCAAAACCGGTTTAAAAATTGTTGTTAATTGTTATTGTTCCTAGAGGGTTACGACTAGCAATCAAGACTGACATTTTACTAAGTTTCCTAGTCAAAACTAAGTAAAAAGGCTACTATGTATATATTTCATTACATACAGTGAGTTTGCAAAAAGTTGCGAAGATAAGTTTGTTAGCGAGAGTGTTGTTAATCTAACTACTCAGTATATTGTGTGAAAAAAGATGAATCAATATAACCATAGAATAAATAATGGTGAGCTTTCTAACATAATGCCTTTATGGAAGTTTTGCACTTTATATATTTTTACTTTGGGTATTTATCAACTCCCCTGGGCGCATAAACAATGGAAATTTCTCAAAGAACGCAATAATCCAAAAATTAGTGCCTGGTTTCGCTCTTGGTTTTTACCTTTTTACTTATACAGTTTATCTCAAAAACTATTTGCCCTAGCTGAAGAACAAGGATATAGAGAAAAGCCTTCACCTTTTCGGGTGACGTTTTTTTACTGGATATTTTATGTGCTAGATTTTCACAATTCACTGCAGCTTGTATGGTTATTAAGCTTCATTCCATTATTAACTGTATTAAAGGCAGTGAATTATTATTGGCAACAACAACAGCCAAACATACGAGTCAACGAATCTTTCACAGGTAGAGAAATTGTGTGGATGGTATTTGGTGTAATTTTATGGATATCAAACATTTATGTTTACTTGAATAGAAATAAAACATAAGTCAATCTACGTTGAGCGGTGATTAGCGAATAACGTTGATTGTTAGCGTTTTGATAGAGGCTTCATAGTACTCCATTCCCCAATAACCATCAAAAGTATGAGCTACTGCCTCAATCCCAATTGTCAAAAACATCAAAATCCTGAGCATGGAAATTTCTGCATAAGTTGCGGGACAAAGCTGCTGCTGAAAGACAGATACCGTGCCATAAGTCAGCTAGGTGAGGGTGGATTTGGTAAAACATACCGCGCAGTCGATCAAGACAGAATGAATGAATTCTGCGTCATTAAGCAATTTTCACCGTCACCAGAAATTCAAGGAAATTCACAAGCGTTAAACAAGGCAATTGAATTATTTAATCAAGAGGCAATTCGGCTGTACGAACTAGGGATGCATGAGCGCATTCCCAATCTCCTCGCCTCTTTTGAACAGAACAAATGCTTGTATCTGGTACAAGAGTTTGTCGATGGGCAAAATTTATTACAGGAATTGGAACGATATGGAGTATACAACGAAAGTCAGATTTGGCAATTTCTAAATGATTTGTTACCAGTCCTGAAGTTTATTCATGAACGCGGCGTTATTCACCGGGATATTAAGCCCGAAAATATTATCTGTCGCCAGAAAGATCGTGCTCTTGCTTTAATTGATTTTGGAGTTTCCAAACAAGCTTCGGGCACTGTTATGTCTGTGAACCGGGGTACAATGGCGGGTACTCCAGGCTATGCTCCGAATGAACAAATCCGCTCTGGTGAAGCATATCCAGCCAGTGACTTATATGCTTTAGGTGCAACTTGTTTACATTTAATTACAGGAATCCACCCTTCTAATCTCTACAGTTCCTGGGAATCTCGTTGGTTATGGCGAGAACACCTGGAAAAAACAGATGTAACCATCAGCAAAAGGTTAGGGGAAGTCTTAGACAAACTACTACAAGAGCGAGTGGGTGATCGCTACCAATCAGTTGATCAAGTATTAAGAGATATACACGCCACAACTTCATCTGCTAACATTCCAGAAACAGTTATCTCTAACCCAACACCACCATCAACCATTACTCAGACATGGGAGTGCTTACACACTCTCACAGGTCATGCTGCCTCGGTGCGTTCTGTTGTTATCAGTCCAGATGGTCAGACAATTGCTAGTGGTAGCGATGATAGTACCATTAAACTGTGGCATTTAGGCAGCGCCAGCTTAATTCGCACCCTGACATCACACTCAGGCTTGCTGAAACGCGAGGCAACTTGGTTTACTTGCTTAGTGTTTAGCCGAGATGGTCAAACATTAGCCAGTGCTAGCTTAGATAAGTCTATCAAAATTTGGGATTGGGGTAGTGGTAAGCACATTCGCAATTTGAAAGGACATTCCGACTCGGTTTATGCGATCGCCATCAGCCCAGATGGTCTATCTCTTGCCAGTAGTAGTAGGGACAACACAATCAAAGTATGGTCTCTACCCACTGGGGAACAAATTCGCAATCTTATGGGGCATTCTAACTCGGTTTGTGCCCTTGCTATCAGTCCAGATGGTCAAACTCTTGTCAGTGGTAGTCGAGATAACACGATTAAGGTGTGGAACCTAATAAGCGGGAAGTTGCTTAGCACTTTCACTGGGCATACAGACTGGGTTTCTGGTATTGCTATCAGTCCTAATGGTAAGACATTAATTAGCGTCAGTCGCGACAAAACTATTCAACAGTGGCACTTAAACAATGGCACAATGATTCGTAGCTTAGTCGGTCATTCTGATTGGGTAAGTGCTGTCGCTATTAGTCCTAATGGTCAAATTCTCGCCACTGGAAGTCGGGATAAAACTATCAAGTTGTGGGACATGGGCAATGGGCAACTCATTGCTACCCTTACCGGACATTTAGATTTGATTCATTCTCTCACTATCAGTCCAAATGGAAAGAGCATTGTCAGTAGTAGTAATGATGGTGCAGTAAAGATTTGGCGATGTCACTAACGATGAACAGGCGCTGCTATAAATTGCTCAATTCTTCTGTTGAAAGACGCACAACGCGCGATCGCGCACTAAGCTAGAATTAGCAAAAGCAAGTAAAAGTTAACCTGTCTCCCAGGTATCGTGATAATGGACTAAAAACCAGCTATTTTCCCCTAAAACACAAGATAGTGCCTTATTAGGAACAAAGGATGTCAACAACTCGACAACTAAGGGTAATAATACTATAACAGCAGCTAGCAGTAGAATTCCTAGCCTTGGGGAAGTTTTCAATTTAGCTGCTAGGCTACCCTTGCTGAAGTCTCCTTCTAAAGGTCTATGTTGAGAGTGCTTGGCGTTTAGGATTTTGGATTCGTCATCCATCATGAATCCCCTGTCTCTGTTATTGCCTACTTGTTTTGTGAATTAGCTTGAGCTAATCCCACCAGCAAAAGCTAATCTATAACATAGAGACTTGTTAAGTAAAATTAAATCATAGTTACCCTTGCCCTTATTTCACGGGCAAAACTCGATTCTTGTATAAGATAATTCATTTCACGGGAGTGAATGTACAATGCAGCAGCTTGTAGATCAACCAGAACTTGACTTCCAGAGCGAAGTATACAAAGACGCTTACAGCCGGATCAATGCGATTGTGATAGAAGGCGAACAAGAAGCCCACGCAAATTATCTCAAACTCGCTGAGTTGCTGAGCGAAAATCAAGATGAACTCATTCGCCTTTCTAAGATGGAAAGTCGCCACAAAAAAGGATTTGAAGCTTGTGGGCGCAATCTGAAGGTAACGCCAGATATGCAATTTGCTCAAGAGTTTTTTGCTCCATTGCATCAAAATTTTCAAAAAGCAGCCGCTGAAGGTAAAGTCGTTACTTGCTTGCTGATTCAGTCTTTGATTATTGAATGTTTTGCGATCGCCGCATACAACATTTACATCCCAGTCGCTGATGATTTTGCTCGTAAAATCACTGAAGGAGTAGTCAAGGATGAATACAGCCATCTCAACTTTGGCGAAGTATGGTTGAAAGAACACTTTGAACAATCCAAAGCGGAATTAGAAGAAGCAAATCGCCAAAACTTGCCCATAGTGTGGAAAATGCTTAACTCTGTTGAGGATGATGCCCGCACCTTAGCTATGGAAAAAGAAGCTTTAGTAGAAGATTTCATGATTCAGTACGGAGAAGCCCTTAGTAATATTGGTTTTTCCACCCGCGAGCTCATGCGTCTGTCTGCCTACGGAATCACCGGATAGGAGAACAGGAAATTCAAAGTTCCCACTTTTTGAAAGAGTAGGAATTAGGGATCTACCCCTGCGGGGGAATTTAAAATTATTCATTCAAAGTTCAAAATTATTTTTTTGAACTTTGAGTTTTGAATTTTGAATTTTCAGCAGCGAGTGGGGCTTGCATCCTTTTTTTGAATTTCTCAAAAGCCAGAGCAGACTCTCATTTGGTGGTTAGTTTTTGTGTAGTATTTTGAAGGGTTAATTATATCTTAACCCGCCTATTCCACCCTTCTAACGAAGGATACGCGTCACAACATCGTTCATGTTTGGTCTAATCGGACACCTTACTAGTTTAGAACACGCGCAAGCAGTAGCCAAAGAATTGGGCTACCCAGAATATGCTGATCAGGGGTTAGATTTTTGGTGCAGCGCTCCGCCCCAAATTGTCGATAACATTACAGTTACCAGTGTTACCGGACAAAAAATTGAAGGGCGGTATGTAGAGTCAGGCTTTTTGCCAGAAATGTTGGCAACTCGTCGCATAAAAGCTGCAACACGCAAAATCCTCAACGCTATGGCTCATGCTCAAAAGCACGGGATAAGTATTACAGCTTTAGGCGGATTTTCTTCAATAATTTTTGAAAACTTTAATTTAGAGCAATTCAAACAAGTCCGCAATATTAAATTAGAGTTTGAACGCTTTACCACAGGTAACACTCATACAGCATACATCATTTGTCAACAGGTAGAAAAAGCGTCGAAGCAAGTAGGCATTGAACTATCAAATGCAACGGTTGCTGTATGCGGGGCGACTGGAGATATTGGTAGTGCTGTTTGTCGTTGGTTGGATGCAAAAACAGATGTTAAGGAACTGTTGCTAGTAGCCCGTAACCAAGAACGCCTACAACAGCTGCAAGACGAACTGGGGCGTGGAAAAATCCTGTCTATGGAAGAAGCACTTCCCCAAGCTGATATTGTCGTTTGGGTTGCTAGTATGCCTAAAGGGATGGAAATCGATCCCAAAGTTTTAAAGCAACCTTGTTTGCTGATTGATGGTGGCTATCCAAAAAATCTCGCAACTAAAGTTCAGCATCCAGGTGTACACGTCCTAAATGGTGGGATTGTGGAACATTCCCTGGATATTGATTGGAAAATTATGGGCATCGTCAATATGGATGTTCCAGCACGCCAGTTGTTTGCTTGTTTTGCAGAATCAATGCTATTGGAATTTGAGAAGTTATACACTAACTTCTCTTGGGGGCGCAATCGGATTACTGTAGAAAAAATGGAGCAAATTGGTCAGGTATCAAGAAAGCATGGATTTAGACCACTCCTGGTTTAGTGATTAGTCATAAGTCATGAGTTATTAGTTATGAGCTAGTGACTCATGAGTCTAGAAAATCCCCTTGCCCCACACCTCAATTTTTACTCTTCACTTTTTTCGTCAAAAAATGGCTACTACCGAGCGTAAACCGCTACTGTTGGATTTTGAAAAGCCGCTAGCAGAACTGGCAACTAGAATTGAGCAAATTCGGCAACTTGCAGAAGAAAACGGCGTCGATGTTTCTGGTCAAATTCGTCAGCTAGAAGCACGCGCCATGCAACTGCGTGAAGAAATATTTGGTAGTCTATCGCCGTCTCAGCGACTACAAGTCGCTCGTCATCCGCGCCGCCCTAGTACCCTTGATTATATTCAAGCTATCAGTGATGAATGGATGGAGTTACATGGCGATCGCTGTGGTTCTAACGACCCTGCCTTAGTTGGTGGTGTAGGTCGTTTGGGCGGACAACCTGTGGTTATGCTGGGTAATCAAAAAGGGCGCGACACAAAAGACAATATTGCCCGTAATTTCGGTATGGCTTCCCCTGGAGGCTATCGTAAGGCGATGCGGTTGATGGAACATGCCAACAAGTTTGGCATGCCAATTTTAACTTTTATCGACACGCCAGGAGCTTTACCTACAGTCGTAGCTGAACGACAAGGTGCAGGAGAAGCGATCGCATACAACCTACGTGAGATGTTTTCCTTAGATGTGCCGATAGTTTGTGCTGTTATTGGTGAAGCCTTTTCTGGCGGTGCATTGGGTATTAGTATTGGCGATCGCCTGCTGATGTTTGAACATGCCGTTTACACTGTGATTACTCCTGAAGCCTGCGCTGCTATTTTGTGGAAAGATGCTGCCAAAGCCCCCCAAGCAGCAGCTGTCTTGAAAATGACAGCACCGGATTTGAAACACTTGGGAATCATCGACCAGATATTACCTGAACCCATTGGCGGTGCTCATTCTGACCCTCTGGGAGCAGTTACCACTCTCAAGCAAGCCCTCTTAGACAATTTGGAGGAACTCAACCGCTTGGCTCCTAGTGAACGACGCCAAATGCGCTACGAAAAGTTCCGGAAAATTGGTGTCTTTACTGAACTGTCCCACTCATAAGACCTCAGCTACTTGATCACAATAGCGGCAATGCTATAATTGCCTATGTCATTTAAAGATTTTTAACAATCTTTTAAGTCATAGGCATTTGTATTTTTAGTCATGAGTCAACTGCTAAGCCTTATGTTCTGTCCCTATGGGTAATATAGAAACTTGTAGTTTTTAGTAGGAGGTACAAACCGCGTACTCGTTAAACTACTAAGCTGACTATCCCCTTGAATTATGATATGAATTTCTAGGGAGTAGGAGCGCAAATGTCTTACCTATTCCAGTACGAGCGGCTATGCTGTACAGATATTAGCGGTTTGTACAACTTTTACAACTGTCATCTACAGTTTCTTCTAACCCTATGGAATATGTGAAATGGGGTAAATATCTCTTCGCAATACAAAATAGCAATTGTCGAAGAAAGTTAATCGGATTCTTAGGTTTGTTTAATCTATCCACACTACCAGACTTATATAACAGAGTAGTGACGTGGTTATCAAACCGTTAAACAATTTGAAAGTTAATTCTTGAGCTTCCTTTGCTACTACAACAGGCAGTTATTCATGAATTGACTATCGTGCCTGGGGCTGGCACACTCTAGCGAGTCATTTGTCTATTGTCTTTAGTTTTTGCTAATAATACAAGACTCATGACTGCTGACTCATTGCTCCTAATCAAACCTTAACTAAAACTCGACACCATGACTATTGCTCCTTCCGACGGAACCAATTGCTCTCAACAATCTCCTCTGATTCCAGACTTGACGGAAGCCATCTCTACAAGACCAGATCGCAACACTCACAATGGGCAGCAAGCTGAGTTGCACCCGCAAACAGAGGAGCAAATGGAGCAAATGATGGACGCGGTGCGGACTCTACTGGTGGGTGTTGGAGAAGATCCCGAACGCGAGGGATTGCTGAAAACACCCAAGCGGGTAGCAGAGGCAATGAGGTTTCTCACCAGTGGTTATAACCAATCTTTAGAAGAAATCGTCAACGAAGCCATCTTTGATGAAGGTCATAATGAGATGGTATTAGTACGGGACATCAACGTTTTTAGCTTGTGCGAACACCATATGTTGCCATTTATGGGCAAAGCTCATGTTGCCTATATCCCTAATCAAAAAGTTGTGGGATTGAGCAAGCTTGCTCGTATTGTCGAGATGTATTCCCGACGCTTGCAAGTGCAAGAAAGGCTCACTCGCCAAATTGCTCAAGCAATTCAAATGATTCTAGAACCACAGGGAGTTGCCGTTGTGATGGAAGCTACACATATGTGCATGGTTATGCGGGGTGTCCAAAAACCTGGTTCTTGGACTGTGACAAGCGCAATGCAGGGTGTATTTCAAGATGATCATAAAACTCGTGAAGAATTCTTCAACTTAATTCGTCACCAATCATCGTTGTTCTAACCTACATTCCGCACCCTCAGGTGTCACATTACGAATTTTTAGGGAACGCTTAACAGTGAACAGTGAACAGTAAACAGTGAACAAGGGGTGGACTTTGTCCGTTTCCTACCTGATAACTGGTAACTGATAACTGATAACTGTTAATTACACTCAGCACTTTGAATGCAGCTTTTCAAACAACTTAGCTACCTTGTCTAAATCCTTATCTCCTGGGGCACGTTCTACACCACTCGATAGGTCAATGCCACTAGGGGTTATCTGAGTCAAAGCCTGTATAATGTTCTCTGGAGTGAGTCCCCCCGCCAAAAACCAAGGACAGCTAGGGCTGAATTGCTGCAACATTGTCCAGTCTAGAGTTGTGCCTGTACCACCTAGTTGCTGTGGATGGTAAGCATCAAGTAACAGCGTATCTGCGTTTGAAGTATAAGTTTCAGCTTTTTCAGTATCTTCAAAACTACGGATTCTCAAAGCTTTAATGATTTCTATATCTGGTAGCAATTGACGCAACTGCTGACAAAATTCCGGGGATTCATCTCCGTGTAATTGAACGCCAGTTAAGCCAGAATGAACTACTGTTTGAGTAATTTCAGGAACAGAAGTATTGGCAAAAACTCCAATTTTGTCGATTTTTTCGGGCAGTTGTTCCACAACCGCCCGAATTTGCTCTATATTGATATAGCGCGGTGAGGTTGGAACACAAATAAATCCTAAGGCTGTTGCACCAAAAGAGGCGATCGCCTTCCCCTGTTGTGGTTGAGTTATTCCGCAAATCTTTACCCGCATAGATATTTTTGAGAAATAATAGTAGTAATAGTTACATCAAACCTAAATTGTATAAACAATTTCAAGTTCTTTCCTTTATGATTCTATAATCTTTATGGTTTACCAATAAGCAGTCAGCGCATAGCTAGCCATATGCTAATGACTGACCACTTGTCAATTTTTCTATTTAGGAGATAAAAGCTTGATTTCATCTATCTTACTAGCAGCAGCCGCCACCACTGTTCCCGCAACACCTGAGTGGAATCCTACTGTAGGAATCATCATCAGCGTCAGCTGTTTAGTAGCTCTTTTGCTGACATCGTTTACTAAATCTCCCAAGGTAGGTCCCAAACTGCCCGTACTTCCCGTAACTCTTCCAGGATTCATTGCTGCTATGTGTTTTGGGCATATTGTAGGGATTGGCATTGTTCTGGGGTTGACAAATCTCGGTGGCATCTAGATTTTGAGAGAGATGTTTTATGACAACATCTCTGTATCCCCGACCATAGTCTTTTTTAAGTACCGTAGCGTACACATAAACTCAAAGCCTCGGCTTCGCTGGACTTTGACGCGGCAGGTTTTTTCTCTTTCAAGTCATCTTTTGAAGCAGAGAAGACCTGCCACTTATATTTTTAACTCTTAAATAACTGCGCCCTAGTTTGAGTTTTGCTCGCTCTTCAGAATTGTCTATTCTAGAAATTGGAGTCTATATAACCAGCCATTGCTGATTTTCCAAATTTCAGTAAGCAAAAGTTAGTGAGGCAAAAGGATATATGTGTAAAAAAGAACATATAAAACGTATTTCTGAGCGATTAAAAATATCTAGTTTTAGGAAAATGTGATGCAAACAAATTGGAAAATCGGGTCTTTATTCGGAATCCCACTGTTTTTAGACCCCCTGTGGTTTGTGATTTTAGGGTTGGCAACCCTTAACTTTGGGGTGGCTTACCAAACATGGGGAACGACTCTAGCTTGGAGTGGTGGAGTGGTGATGGCATTACTGCTCTTTGGTTCAGTATTATTGCACGAATTGGGTCATAGCTTAGTTGCGCGATCGCAAGGTATAAAAGTCAATTCGATTACTCTATTCCTGTTTGGTGGTATTGCTTCTATCGAAGAAGAATCCAAAACCCCAGGAAAAGCATTTCAAGTCGCAATTGCCGGACCATTCGTGAGTGTTGTCCTGTTTGTCCTCCTCAGCCTGCTAGTAAATGTTTTGCCTGATAACAGTCCTGCTAACGTCATGGTTAGAGATTTAGGCAGAATCAACTTAGTTTTGGCACTGTTCAACCTGATTCCTGGTTTACCCTTAGATGGCGGACAAGTTTTAAAAGCAGCACTTTGGAAAGTAACAGGGAACCGCTTTCAAGCTGTACGGTTAGCAGCAAAAGCAGGACAAATTTTGGGTTATGGGGCGATCGCCCTAGGTCTAGCAGTAGATTATTTTACAGGGGAATTAGTCACTGGTTTGTGGATAGCCTTGTTAGGTTGGTTTGGTATCCGCAATGCCACCACCTATGACCGCATAACAACATTACAAGAAACCTTACTCAATTTAATTGCCGCCAATGCAATGACTCGTGAGTTTCGCGTCGTCGATGCTAATCAGACTTTGCGTTCTTTCGCCGACTCCTACCTTTTGGAGACTAACACTCCTGGAGTTTATTTTGCCGAATCTGATGGACGTTACCGGGGCATCATTTCCATAGACGATTTGCGCCTTGTGGAAAGAAGTGAATGGGAAACCCTCACGGTGCAAAGTATAGTGCATCCCCTGACAGAAATTCCCACTGTTGTTGAGTCAACTCCTATAGCAGAGGTGATTAACAAGCTGGAAAATTAACAATTACCCCGCATCACGGTGCTTTCTCCTGCTGGTGCTGTGGCTGGTGTGATTGATCGAGGGGATATTGTGCGGGAATTAGCACAAAAGTTAAATTTGCGGATCACCGAAGCTGAGATTAAGCGGATAAAAGAGGAAGGCAGTTATCCGCCTGGTTTACAATTGGGAGTTATTGCAAAATCGCTGCAATCGTAAACTGTTTTTAGCATACTTGGAGTGCACCATTCAACAAAGTAAAGCACCTCAAGTATGCTTTAAAAAAAAATCTTGTTTTGTAACAAATTTTATAGTTCTGGATAAAATTGTTCCTGTTCTTGTGAGGTCTTAATATGAGGCTATGCAACGCCAAGACGTTTAAAGTACAGGAGTCAAACACCTATGTATGATGGTTTGAAGTGTCATGAATTAGACAAGAATCATAAATTTTGGACAGGAATTTTACCTGATGAATTGCATTTGAATCAAGCAGAACTAAATAATCTCTGGGATATACATCCATGTGATGCTCATGAAATCAAAATGTATGGGCGTTTTGTTAAAGCACCACGTTGGCAGCAGGTTTATGGAGTAGATTATCACTATACAGGACGAGTCAACAAAGCTTTACCTATTCCGTTATTGCTTGAACCGCTTGGACAATGGAGTAAAGAGAAGATAAATAATCACCTCAATGGAATGGTAGTCAATTGGTATGATGGCAAGTTAGGTCACTATATGGGAAAACACCGCGATAGTACTACAAATATGCTCAGTGGCGCACCGATTGTTGTTATCTCATTTGGAGAAGAGCGCATATTTAGATTACGTCCTTGGAAAGGGGAAGGCTATAAAGACTTTGTGACAAAACATGGTTGTGTGTTTGTCATACCTTATGAAACCAATCAAGCTTGGACTCATGAAATTCCCTTTTCAAAGAAATATCAAGGTCAAAGAATTTCGCTCACACTTCGAGCTTTTGATGTGATGTAAGAATTTGGAATAGAATTAGCATAGGTTGTTATCCATCTGTTAGTAGAATCAGTTTCATGACACTTAGTTGTTTCTTAAATTATGCATGTTCGCTGGATTTAAGGAGAATTCAAAAAGAATTTATAACCAGTTGGAGATGTGCTACTTGGTTTAATTTTAACTAAGACGACATCATTTTTGATATTACGATTGCCTACGGCAGAGCTACGCTTAACGCCTGATTGTGAAAATTGAATTTTCCCCGTTGCACCATCAGGAGAAAAGTTGGGATTATGCAAGACTTTTTGTAGTTCCTCACGAGTTGTACTTTGCTGCAAACCGCTAATAATAGCGACAGCTGCATCGTAACTTGTGGCAGAACGCCAAGTCACGGGACTACCCCAAAGTTGCTGGGCATTTTTTGCAAAGTTATTTTTCAAATTCTTTTCTGGATGCCAAGGTACGACTAACTCCAAACCATTGACATCTGAGCGTCCTTGTTGTAGTGTTTGGGATGTATAAAGGGTAGGACTGCCAAACAGTTTCAGCCTTCCTTTATTGGCTGCGGCTAAATCTAATGCTTTGTTAATTCTGTCTACATGAGGAGCTAAGACTAAGCCATCTGCACCGCTCTTAATAGCATCAGTAATAACTTTATTTGGGTTGAAATCTAGTGCTGAGAAATCGCAGGTTATATTGACAAGTTTTCCTCCATCTTTGTTGATAGCATAACTAAATTCGTCTTGAAGAGATTGAGGATTTATGACTCTTCCATCTACGCAAATTGCTAAATTTCTTTGATTGAGATTGTTGATAGCGTAGCTAGATAAAGCCTCAGCAATAGAACGAATATTAGGAGCAGTACGAAATATATAGGAGCCACATCCTAATAATTTGAAAGAAAAAAGGGTGGGGTAAATATTTACTAATTTCCTCTGCTGGTAAATGGGGCAAGCCACAACAGAAGCATCAGATCCATTATGAGCAATAACTGCTAAAATTTTCTGGTCTGCCACTAAGGAATTGGCAAGTTTTTCAGCAATGTTGCGATTATTACCGTCAGAAGCGATTTCTACTTGTAATAAATGTCCTCGAATGCCACCTTGTTTATTGACTTCATCTTGAGCTTGAGCAACACCCTGAAGTATTTCTTTAGCAACATTGAGATTACTGCCAATTGGAACACTCACAG
The DNA here is from genome assembly GCF_963888615.1 of Brasilonema octagenarum UFV-OR1. NCBI lineage: Bacteria > Bacillati > Cyanobacteriota > Cyanophyceae > Nostocales > Scytonemataceae > Brasilonema > Brasilonema octagenarum. The sequence continues at coordinate 44,476 of NZ_CAWPKW010000144.1, forward strand.
CAATTTTCAAGATTTTAGCACTACGAGCAGCAGAAGCATTTAGTAAGTATATCCGCGACTCGGGATCGTTGGGCATCTTTTGCACAGATGCTTGAAAATGTGCTATTGCGTTGTCATAATCTCCTGCTGCGAAAGCTTGCACGCCCAATTGTTTCTCGTTACTAGGGTTATCTTGAACTAAAATTTTCTCACCCAGACTAATACGGCTTTCCATAGAGTCTTTTGGTTCAAAGCTGTAGCCAGTGGAGGCTTTGGGATTGCGTTTGACTTCTACTAACACAGCATTACCAACGCGATCGCCTGAAGGTAAAAACTTAATTGTACCTGTTGCTCCCTGTAGGGAAAAAGTACCAGATGATAAAGCTTGTTGTACTCCTTCTCTAGTATCCTTTTGTTTAAATGCTGCGGCAATTGCTTGAGTCGCATCAAAAGCGGTAGCTGTACGCCAGGTAACTAAGTCTTTATCACCCCATAGTTTGTATGCATTTTGGACAAAGTTTTTGTCGGGGGAGACGCTTCCATGCCAAGGAACTGGTACCACCATACCGTTAACAGCATCGCCAGCAGCCAGAGTGTTTTTGGTTTGTAAACTGGGGTTTCCTAATAACGTAATTTTGCCTTGATTTTCTTTGGCAAGTGCAATCGCTTTATCCATTCTGTTGACTTGAGGGTTCAGAAGTATGGCATCTACATCTTTTGCATTTTTTATAATCGTTTTTGGCTGAAAATTCTTGGACGCAAAATCGCAATTAATGTTAATTAATTGACCACCTTTTTGCGCAATTGCCTTCTCAAAATCATTTTTAAATGACTGGTCTGCTGCGTTAGAATCATTACAGGTACTTATTCGGTTTTTGCCAGTAGTTTTGGCATATTCAGCCAGAGCATCTGCAATTGTCGTAAAGCTGATAACTGTCCTATAGATATAGTTACCGTCGGTGCCATGTGGGCGATCTGTTAATCTTGTGGAGCTACTGGTTGGTGAAATCATCACCAATTTTCGAGCCTGATATTTATCAGAGGCTGGAAGGCTAGCATCGCTACTGTTATGCCCAACTACTGCTAAAATATTATCTTTATCTTGCACAAATCTATCAGCAACCTTTACAGCAATATCAGGATTGTTATCATCGTTGGCAATTTTAACTTTCAATAACTTTCCATTCATGCCACCTTGATTGTTTATCTCTTGTTGAGCTTGCGCCACTCCCCGGAGAATTTCTTGGGCAACATTCGGGTTAGTGCCAATAGGAACGGGAACGCCAATTGTCAGTGCTAGTTCATGACCAATCTTGGAATTATTCAGATATATTAACGTTTCTGGATCGTTAGGATACTGCTGTAAAGACTGTTGAAACTTACTTGTTGCTAGCTTGTAATTTTTCTGCCTATACGCCTTTACACCCTCTTGTTTATAGGAAGTTGTGAATGTTTTGACTAAGATTTTATTGCCATCGCTAAAGCGAGCACGAGATTGAAATTCATCAAGAACACGCCATGAAATCATACCAAAACCTACTATTGCACTGATAACAATAGCTGTTCGCAAAGCAACTTTTTTCCAATTTTGTTGTTGATGCTGTCGGGGATATTTCAGTTCTGCTGCTGCAGTATTTTGAAAAATAACAGGTAGCCACGAAGCACAAGGATACTGATTTTCCCATTCTTCTTGCAAGCGTGCACGAGCTTGTTGTACAGATGCATATAAAGATTCACCAGCCGCAAATGCGGTGAGAAAATATTCCAAAAAATGTTGTGCTATTATATCGGGAACAGGCTCGCGCATGACAATTGTATAGGAAATTCGCGCATCAGCCAAATTGCGTGCTAGTCCAAGTCCGTCGCAAGAGTTAAAAATTGCAAGTTTTAATCCTTTTTGGACAGCATGTTTGAGAGTATTGCGCAGATTATCCAACGGTAAACTCTCGTTGGCATTAATTTGAATCTCTCCGCAACTAGCATCTTGTTGGCTACAACTATGTCCCGCAAAAAATAAAATATCCCAAGATGGAGTCCACAATTTGTTTCTTAATCCTGGACATGATGGTTCTCTCAAAGGTTCAATGATTGCACCAGGTAATATTTGTCCGAGGGCTTGCAAATCTTGTTGAATATCGATACCATGACCGTAACCGAGAACAGCAAGGATTTTAACAGGAGTTGTTAACTGCTGTGTTTTTAACTTCTTATTGGATAGTTCATACTCTGGACTAACTACAATTTCTGGCTGATCATCGTCCAACTGAAAAAAATCCCATAAATGCCAAGGTAATCGCTGTAGCAGAGAATCTTGCGTTTGTAAAATAAAACGGGTATTTTTCCAATTATCAACTCTTCGTGAAATTCGCCGCTCTAATTGTCGTACTGATGGTTTATTTAACCATTCGTTGAAACTGGATAGAAAATCTTGAGCAGCTTGATTGCAAGCTTCTATAGTAGATACATTTGTTATTTGACTTTCAGGAAGGGTGATTAACCAATTGACTGGTAAATGACGATAAATTGTTTGCCAATTTTCGTAGTTTCTCTTAACTAGCAATGCGGGCGGTAACCTGCCAGAAAAATTTTCAGAATCTGGTCTACCTTGTTCACCTATTCTAACTCTGACAGGAAACCCTGTCTCAACACTGCCTTCTCCAATCTCGAAGATAACCCGCATGTTCACTTTTCTCACCGTGTACTAATTGACCTAGCTAAATGATAAAGTGTTCCGTAATATTTGCATTATTTACACTAACCTGAACTCCGAATCTTTCACCAAATTCTCCACAAAATTTTAATTGGATGTAATTATCAACAACTCTTGCTTTGACTTCAAGAAACGGTTCTCCATTTTCATACAATCCAGCTAATTGCAAGCCGGGTGGTAAGTAGGACTGATTTCCTATCGGATATACTCGCAACAGAACAGCAACAGTTTTGTCAGGTTTACATAAAATTGCTACCATTAAAGCCACCGGATTATTTGCTAGTTGCATCCCTAAATCCATGATGCGTCTAGCACTGATAGCAGGGTGCTTTGGTTCTATCGTCCACAAAGTTTCTGCAAGCTTCCAACGCTTCTCTTCATCTTCAGTTGTTTTTAAAAGCTGAGCAAGTACATCGGTAACACTAATAGAGTTAATATTATGGTGAGGTGATTCTACATCTTCGACTTGATTACCAGACATTTTTTCTAAAAGTTCTGAAGGTAAATTGTTTTCCCAACTGCGATGGGGAAATAATTGCTCAATGACTTTCCAAACTTCTTCTGAACTATCTAACTGAAATCCTCTTACCCCTCTAAAACGAAAGGCTACTTGAGGAGTTCTTTTACAGGATAATTCTTCAATACTTTGCCATTGAGATTTGTAGATACCTTCAAGCCATTGCCGCAAATGCACGAGATGGGAAGATTCTATTAATCTTTCTAATGGTTGTAACTCTTCAATGTCAATTTGTGATGTTTTAATATCAGGTAAAAATCCTCTGACTTTTCCTTCGGTGCAGGTTTTATTTAGTTCTACAACAACATAACCAATACGATTGTCCCAAACATCAGGAGGAACATAACAAAGGCGATCGCCTGTCCTGATTGCTCTACATTCTAAACGTCCCACTCCGGTAAGCAGTAAATCTGCAACATCTGCCATCAAGCGCCCGTATTGGTTCCAGCTATAACTGGCTTCTAATTCAGTCGTAATATCCAGCATTTCTAAGTAGCTATTGACCACTAGTACAGCTAGAGTATTTACATACACTTGTTTAGCTTTTGGTTGAGTTGGTTGTTCTTGGGCAAATTCCAGAGCAGTTTCTCGAAATTTAGCCGGAATGGGAATAGAGATGATTTGTTCTTGGGTAGAGTAACTCATAGCCGTAGATTCAAAAATTAGGATTCGATATGAAAATAACCTTCGCCATCAAAATAACCTTGGGAATTGCCAAAGTTGAGAAGGCGGGGAAAACACTGACGTTGATAGAAACCGCTGAGGGTGGGTATGGATTTGCCAAACTCTTGAGATAAATCTTCCCAGGGAGTTTCAGGTGGTAAACGACGTTCAATTAAGACTAGACAGTTAATGTCTGGGCGATCTTTTATATGGATGCGACGCAAATTATTGCCTTCTTGTTTTAACCATTCCTGAATTTCTTGTAATATGGGTGGTGCTTGCGATCGCGCTGGAATTAAATTTACTGGATCTAGTTCTTCACCATTTTGATCTTGTATGGGATGAATTCTATTATTACTACCAACCCTACGATGATCTTCCAACCTAAACTTCAAATACCCGTTGAGCCATGTTATGACACTACCTTTTTCTGAATTGTAGGGGTTCTTGGCAGTACAAGCCTCACAAAGATTGCAGCAAAAATATAGCCAGGTTTTTTGTAGTGCTTCCTCCGCATCAGGTACACCCGTACCCCGCAACAGTTTTCCTGTTTTTTGAATTAGTAAAAAAAGTTTGTGCAATCCTTTTTGACGTTCAATACTACCTCTCGGATGCTGACAGGTTTGTTTCACAAGTTGGAGGATTTGTACTTCTAATTCATCCATACTGTCATCGTCAGTCTGATTTGATTGTTCAGGGTTACCTGGCAATAGTCTTGGCATAACTTACCCCTACGTTATCAGTTATCAGTTACCAGTTATCAGTTACCAGTTATCAGTTATCAGTTACCAGTTATCAGTTATCACTGTTTACTGTTTACTGTTCACTGTTCACTGTTCACTGTTTTAAAGCTACTTTTCCAGATGTGATCTGATTTCGTACTTGCTATTTTTGTCTTCAGACTTAAGTTGATTGATAACTTTGGTAACATCGACACCAGTTGTCTGGCGTAACTGCTCCAAGAAAGACGCCATTTTGGGAACACTACCACCATTTGTAGCATCAATTACAGTCAAATTGTCTACTCGTACCTCTGGGACTCCTGCAGCTAACATTCGCAACAATGGTTCTAGTTTTTGGAAGATGAAGATTTCTCGGGCAGATGCACCAGCGTTTTGCCAAGATTCGGCGAGATACTGCGTCCCGGCTGCTTGGGCTTTACCTTCTTCTACAATGCGGGCTGCATCTCCTTTTGCTTTGGCGATCGCCCGTTCCGATTCTGCCTCTGCTGGTGCAACCACATCAGCTTGTAACTGGTTTTCTACCTTTTTGATGCGTTCGGTTTGCACGCCAACTTCTGCTTGCACCTTTGCGACTTGGGCATTGACAACCGCTTCTACCTCTGCGATCATCGCAGTCCGCTTTGTTAGCGCGTCTTTAACTCTGCGTTCCGCGTCTACTTTGGCAATTTCTAAATCCCGTTCAATTTGTTTGAGTTTAGTAATACGGTTGTTTTCTGAAACTTTAATTATTGCCTCGGCTTTCGCTTGGGCTTCTGCTATGCGTGCATCTCGCAATAATTCTGCCTGCTGCTTGCGTCCGATAGAATCCAGATAGCGTACCTCATCAAAGATGTTTTTAATTTGTAGGTTGTCTAGTACTAATCCCAGCTTTTCCAAATCGTCTTCAGCTTCTTCAAGTAGGGTTTTGGCGAAGGCTATTTTATCTTCGTTCACCTGTTCTGGCGTCAAGTTTGCCAATACTCCCCGCAGATTTCCCTCTAGCGTCTCCTTTGCCAACTGTTCTATATCCTTGCGGCTTTTACCCAAGAGTCGCTCAATTGCATTGTAAATTGTCGGTTCTTCTCCAGCAATTTTGATATTTGCGACTCCTTCTACTGTCAGAGGAATTCCGCCTTTTGAGTATGCATTCGATACTCGCAACTCAATAATCATGTTTGTCAGATCCATGCGGAAAGTTTTCTCTAATAGCGGGGTTTGAATCCTACTACCTCCTTTCACTAAGCGGTATCCAACGGAATTTCCATCATCAAGAGAAGTGCGACTACCAGCGAAAATCAATACTTCACTTGGTTGACAAATATAGTATAAGTTACGAATCACCCACCAAGCAGCGGCAGTTCCAGTACCAAAAATTCCCAGTAGTAAAGCGATTATTTCCATCATTTTTCTCCCGAATTGAAGTGTAATTTGTAGAACATTAAAACAGGTTAATTAACCTTATTAGCTTTGGGTAGGCAATCGCTCATTTCAGGAATTGCGTTCCTTTGCTTTTGTACCCAAAAGATGTGAGTTGGGGGACTTTACCCATAACTTGTTTCGCTGGGGTGCGTTCAACGGGATAACGAAAATGAGATCTGATTGCTTAGGTGCTACAAATACTAAATTCTGATGGGATACTGGTTTGTTAACCAATGCAGCAGATGGGTTCTGCGTTCCCAAAGTCACCGCAATTATGGTGATAGCAAAAGTTTTTAGGGTATTCATAAAAAACCTCGGGAGTTTGGAAATAGTGAGTCACTTAAAACCTTAGTCCTTTCCTTGATTGAGAGTTCCTGTGACATCAATACCAAGGGTTTGATTGACGCTTTCTAGGAACTGAAGCACGATTTCAGGATAAACGTTGACTAAACTGGCTAAAGATTTTCCATCACCATTGTCAATCACGTTTACTTTCTTGAGTTGAATGCGCTTGGGAATCTGCACTGCTTCTTGGAGTACAGTTTCAATTTGTTGGATTAGGAATAATTTGGAAGCATCTGTTCCGGTTTGCTGCCAAACTTGGGAGAGAATATCGTTAACTAAAGCTGCGGCTTTAGCATTTTCTTCCAAGGGGGCGGCTTCTCCTTTGGCGCGGATTTCTTGGGCTTGGCGTTGGGCTTGGGCTGGGAGGACTTCATCCGCTTGTAAGCGCAAGCGTTCTAATTCTGAACGTAGTGCTTGCAGAACTTGTTCAGCTTTTGCCTTCTTTTCTTGAGCAGCAGCTGTGGTAATCTCTTCTTCAGAACGGGCTTTTTGTTCTAGCTTTGCTTTGATTGTGCGGAGTTCGTTTTCTTTCTCCAGCACAATAATTCTGTCTTGGGTTTTGGCGACTTGGGCGTGTTCGTCACATTGGGCTTCTATTTGTTCTGCTTGTGCGATCGCATTTGATTCAGCAATTTCCGCATTTTTAACAACAAGAGCTATTTGTTTGCGTCCCCAAGATTTGAGATAATCTACATCATCAGAAACACTTTGAATTTTCAGGGTGTCGAGTTGTAATCCTAGTTTTGTAAGGTCGCGGCTAACATCAGAGGCGATACGGTGGGCAAAACTCAGGCGATCTTCATTAAGTTCTTCAGGTGTGAGGGTAGCGACAACACCCCGCAGATAGCCTTCTAGAGTTTCGCGAGAGACACGAGTTAATTCTGAGCGATCGCGATCCAAAAAGCGTTCAATAGCATTACCCACAACCGCTGGATCTGTGGAAATTTTCACATTAGCAATTGCTTGAATATTTAAAGGTGTTCCCCCCTTGGCGTAAGCATTTCGTACCTCTACCCGTACCGGCATAGTGGTGACATCCATACGCTTAACAGTTTCCACAATCGGAATACGAATAGCCCGTCCACCTAATAGCACTCGATAACCGACTTCTTGTCCATCCTGAGTACGCCACCTACGTCCAGAAAGAACCAATACTTCATTCGGTTTACAGATACACAAAAAAGACTTAACGAACCATACAAATACAACAGCACTAAAGATAGAAAGTGCAATGGGGATACTGCTAAAAAGTAGTCCTTCAACACTATTGTTGTCCTTGTTAGTAGGTGTGTCGATATTAATTTGTGCGACTGGCACTGTTGCTATATTTTGCTGACTTTTCATAGTTAGTAGTTAGTAATTAGTGGTTACTTGTTACTTTTGAGTGCATGGTATTTTGTGTTATATCTGATCTCCTGTTTTCCTCCCTCTCTACACAGACACCACCCATACTTTATTGCCCTTCATGCCAACAACAACGACACGCTCGCCTTGATGAAGTTGTTGAGTTTCGTCAGTAAAAGCAACGAAATCTACTAAAGAACCTTTAAGATTCACACGCACCTTTCCAGGACTGTTGTGAGTCAAAGGAATTTCCACCGTAGCAAAACAACCGATAATATTATCACTACGTACCAAGCTATCTACTACTTGGCGTCGTCGTTGGAGATAAATTAATCCAACTATTAATACACCACTGAAAATCCCCACAAAAACTGCAATTACAGCAATGATTAGGATTATGTTCTTCATTTCCCCCTGTCCAGTTGATGAATAAATCCGAATTAAAACTTTTCATTTCAAGAGAATCTTAGAGTGGTTTGGTATAACTCTATTGGTTGAAATTTCATAAAATGTTGCTATCATCAATACCCCCGAAACAGTGAGACTGTTCAAACAGTGAACAGTGATAACTGATAACTGCGGCTGGTACTTGATAAGTAAGACAGAGGATATAGCAGATATGCTATATTTCTGCCGCCACGGAACGCAGCTCAACAAAATGAATATCACGCTAAGTAATATTTGGATTAGTGTTGGCTCTATATGTTCTTCAGTTGGAGTGGAACAAAATTATCTATCTTGTTACATAACTTTACAATTGAGTTTTCTTCCGATAAAAAGTAAGAGATTATTTCAGCCACCGCCACCGCCATCACCGCCACCGCCACAGCTACCGCCATCACCGCCACCGCCACCGTAATCATTGCCGCCACAGCTACCGCCATCACCGCCACCGCCACCGTAATCATTGCCGCCACCGCCACTGTAATCATTGCCGCCACCGCCACTGTAATCATTCCTAATTACTGGAATGTTTTCTTCATACTCGTGATGGTAAGAACAGTTTTGACAGTGGCGGATTACCCTACGCCTTCCTGAATGACTAGTGGTTGCTCGAACTAAAACTTGTTGAGTCCGTTTAAGATTGAACGTTTTGCATTGAGGACAGTGTCGATTTTTAATGAAATTAGCTAGGCACAAAATAGCGATCAAAATAAACACAACAAAGATCCAAAAATTGAAGTTAAAGAAGTTGTCTAGTTGCCCATTAGGTTGAGACGGGTTGTTGTCTGGTTGCAACTTAGATGGCACTTCTTGTGCAGCAACATGAGTAAGCGTGATAAAAAATCCAACAAAAAAAGCGATTGATGGAAAAATGATTCGTTTAATCAGGCGTTTATTCATACTTTTCTCTTTTAGCAATATCACATGCGTGGCATGGGAGTGTTAAAAAATATTCCTATCATCAATACCCCAGAAACAGTAAGACTGTTCAAACAGTGAACAGTGATAACTGCTAACTGATAACTGATAAGTAAGACAGAGGATATAGCACAAATGCTATATCTCTGCCGTCACGGAACGCAGCTCAACAAAATGAATATCACGCTAAGTGATATTTGGATTAGTGTTGGCTCTATATGTTCTTCAGTTGGAGTGGAGTAAGATTTTCTTTTTTGTTACAAAACTTCACAATGAAGCTACACCTCAGTAACAAAAGAAGCTATGCTGTTTCGCATCCTTCCCAGAGGTTATCATAAAGTTTGATATGCATCGCCACAAACACCATGAACCCCGAAATTGCTCGTCATCTTTGGAAATTACTTTGGCAAGATTACAGCATCCGGGTGAGTTATGCCCGCATCTACGCACAAATGATCACTGATGCTGGTGGGACTGTTGCTAATGATCACATTGCTTTTCGATCTTTACGCATGGAGGTAGACAGTCCACAGGGTAAGGTTAATTTGGGTATTGACTATTTAGGACAATTTGCTGAGGCTTTGGGCTACGAGGCGGCTGGGGAATACTCTTTTCCAGAAACCCATCTTTACGCCCGTCACTATCGCCATCCTCAGCAAGAGGAATTTGATTTGCCGAAGTTGTTTATCAGCGAGTTGATTGTTGATGAATTGCCAGAAGAGACTGTTCAGCTCATCCAACAAACAGTTTTGGGCGTAAATTTATTTCATTATTCAGCAATTCTCCAGGCATTCGCTACTGAGACTAAACGCCTTGCCAAAGAACTCCATAGAATCTTTATGTCCCCTTGGCAACCTCCCCGGCGTTCTGTAGTGGAAGAAGTGAACAAGGTAACTCAATATGGTGCTTGGGTGCTGGTGCACGGTTATGCTGTCAATCACTTTACAGGCTACGTTAATCGTCAGAATACCCCAAAATACCCAGATATTGAGACTACTGCTCGTGGTTTAGCTAACTTGGGTGTGCCAATGAAAGCTGAGATTGAGGGAGACATTGCTAGTGGTTTGCGGCAAACGGCAACTCAAGCAGTTACTGAAGTTGTCACAGTCTTAGAAGATAATGTAGATGTGGAAATTCAACTTCCTTGGACTTATGCCTACTATGAAATTGCCCAGCGCTATATGGTAGAAGTGGAACCAGATCAGCAAGTGCTGTTTGATGGTTTTCTTGGAAGGAATGCCCAGCAGTTATTTGAAATGACGCGGTTGAATATAAATAAGAATAATGTAGAGACGTAGCCCTTCGGGTTCGCCAGTCGCCTGGCTGTCGGGAAACCCTCCCGCAGCGGTGGACTCACATGCTACGTCTCTACATCTGGTGTGTATTGCACCCAACATCAGAAACGCTATATTGGATAGGCGGTGAGAGAACTATAGTTAACGTCACTAAGCGGGAGACAATTGTTTGACTTTTTCTTCCATTGATTCCATCAGTGATTGGTAGGGCTGAATAAATTTGTCAATCCCTTCATCTAAGACAAGATCCATCACTTCATCCAGATTAATCTTGATATCTGGGTCTTTAAGACTGTCAATCAACTGATATGCTTCTTTTACCCCACTCTCAAGCCGATTAGCAACGTCACAGTGATCTGCGCAGGCTTCTATTGTTGCTGGGGGTAGAGTATTAACGGTATCTGAACCTATTAACTCGTTAACGTACATCACATCGCTGTAGGTGGGATCTTTCGTACTGGTAGAAGCCCACAATAGTCGCTGTACGTTCGCTCCTTTATCCACTAAAGCTTTCCAACGCTCACTCTGGATAATTTCTTTGTATTTTTGGTAAGCAATTTTAGCGTTAGCAATTGCAACTTTGCCTTTAAGGGCAACTAAGCGAGCTTCTATTGCTAAATCTTCAGTGCCAATTGTCTTAATTCTTTCCTCAACGATTTGGTCAACTTTAATGTCAATTCGACTGAGGAAGAAACTAGCAACAGAGGCTATTTTGCTAATATCTTGACCCTTATTTACTCTTGCTTCCAAACCTCGAATGTATGCCCAAGCCGCCTCTTCATAGCTTTTAATCGAGAACAGTAGGGTAACGTTGACATTAATTCCGTCGCTAATCACCTGCTCTACTGCTGGTGAGCCGCTGAGAGTACCGGGAATTTTTATCATGACATTTTCCCGCCCAATTTCACGATAATATCGCTGCGCTTCCTTGATCGTAGCTTTTGTATCGTGGGCAATAGTTGGAGGAACTTCGATGCTGACGTAGCCATCCAAGCCTCCAGACTCTTCATAGATAGGGCGGAAAATATCACAGGCATTGCGGATATCTTCAAAGATTAGGGATTCGTAAATTTTCTCAACAGGTAAACCTGCTTGAATTCCTGCTTCGATATCAGCATCATAGAGCACATTTCCGGCAATCGCTTTTTCAAAAATCGCAGGATTAGAAGTAATCCCACGGATACCCCGACTCGAAATCATGCCTTGAAGTTCACCAGACTGAATTAAGTCCCGAGTCAAATTATCCATCCAGATACTTTGACCGTAATCTTTTATTGTTAACAGCGGGTTGCTTGCCATTTTTACCACCAAATTCGATTTCCGTTCTCATCAACTCGTGCTTGTCGAATCACATCAGAGATTTGCTTAGCATCTTTTACATGGTGAAGTGCTTTTTTTTCACCATTTGGGTATTCCACAATAAAGTAGGTAGGAACCTTAATCCAGTCTCCTGTAATATCCGGTGAATCTACAGCAATTTGCTTTGCTTTTTCTTGAACGCTTTGCGGCTTATCAGCAATCACATCTCCGGGATTTACTGTTAAATTCTGTTCCTTGACTGATGGTTCTCCTTTCGTATGTTTACTTATACTTACTGGCTGGTCTATTTCTGATTTTTGTTGAGTTTTCATAGCTTTAAATAAGTTGAAAACGGTCTTACTCTTCTTAAATCAAGCCTAAAAAAACAAACACATTAACTCCTCTTTCAAGAGAGATACTTTAAAACTGACAATAACATCTTCAGGGATATATTTTGGCTATATATAGGACTCCTATTTGATTTCTAAGAAATGAACCGCACCAGAACGCAGAGCAGCCAGCCCTATGCGGTGAATCCAGCGCTATGCAGGAGATACCCGAAGGGGGGTTTCCCCAAAGTCTGTCGGGGGAAGCAACCCAAGCGACGAGCTTTGACCGTTGAGGCGTCTGGCGTGTCACAGAGTAAGAAAATCAGAGAATCTCATAACTGAGCGGATTGCTATAGCAGTCCTATTTCATTTGTGTGAAAGTGCCTGCGCTTTGCGCTAGAAAACAAAGTACATTTGTACATTCTTCTTAAGCGTTAAGCGTTCCCAATCTCAACGAGTAACTTCACAACTCGTTTATAATTGCTGTATAGTATGTTTTTTACTGATTTCATATTTTTTATTTCAAAAAATACTTTATCTTCATCAAAAATAACTATTTTTAATATTATGAAATATTTTCTGTTTTTAGCTAAAATGTGTAGTAAACAGATGGAAGTCCAATATACAAACAATTATGAGCAAGATTTTTCGATGATTTATCATGATAAACCTTGCTTATAATGATTGCTAAGATGAAAGAAAATTAAGAGTCTTTATAATTTTCATCCATCCAACAGCGTGGCAGGCTCTCACCAGAAGGAAAAAGTAATTGTTCTTTTTTATAATCTTCTGGATCTTGTTCTTCTTCTCCTGCTTGAAGTTGCCCAGAGACAGTAGGTTTCAATGGGCTAATCAGTGTTTCTAAGTCGTGTATTTCTACTAAATGACCAGTCTGCTTGTCTTGAAGAAGCATGGCGAAAATGGTTTGAATTACAAATTAGTTGGCTAGACAGCTTCTAACAATAGCCTATTGTTTTACGTGTTTCACTCACCCTAAGATAGAAATGAACACGCTACGTGCGATGCTCTTTTAGGAACCGCCAAGGGCGATGTGCCAGCAGGGCACCGCTACGCGATCGCCTCTAAAAAGATAGTTTAAAAATATGGAAATATGGTATTCTTCGTGAATAACTGTCAGTGGAAAAATTAACAATATTGTTCTGCTACGTCAGAGGTATATCAAAAGGGGGAACGTCTTGTCCACATATGATCAACTCAGTCTTCTGGTAGAACGTTTGCCAAACTTACTCTATTGTCGTAAATAATATTTAAAATAATTGTGAGGATTGCTAATCTAAAATCCTATTAGAGACGCGAAGAAACAGCATTTACTAAAATTAGGGTGGAGAAGAAATATGACTAACATAGTACACTCGAAACGCAAAAAAGCTTCCTTTCCGGTTGCAATATTTCTTTCAGCTTTGCTAACACTCCCACTGCTTACTAGCTGTGGAGGAGGTTCAAAAACTGCAGCACCGCCACCTGTTGACAATACTGTTGGTAGAACAGTGAATAATCCAGAGCCAGCAAACCAAACCAAACCGAAAAAGGGATTAAATACAGGGCAGAAAGTAGCAATTACATTAGCTGGTGCAGCTGCTTTATACTACCTCTACAACAGACATAAGAATAACGAAAAAGAGGGAGCGCAAGGTAAGTACTACCTTTCAAAGAATGGACGTGTTTACTTCCGGGATGCGCAAGGCCGTCCTCAGTGGGTAACTCCACCTCCTGGAGGAATTAAAGCTGAAGTTACGGAGTCTGAAGCGCAACAGTATCAAGATTTCCAAGGCTATAACGGGCGTAGTACAGGTCGTACTCTTAGGGACATAGCCCCTGCAAACGCTCCATACTAAATATAGTGCCTCCAGTGTTGAGTGCAATACATCCTTTCATGATCTAAAATGCGGTGTGGCTGTGCCTTCCGCATTATTCGTATCTCCAGCCCGCCCATGGAGATGGACTTTGTGCTCACTGTAAGCTGTACTCCCTATTAAGGGTAAGAAGAAAAAGACATCGCCGGAACAGATGCGATCTGCCGAACGCTCATGCTGAGCGCTTTGCGCTTAGGCAGCAGCGTTTGCGCAGCGCCAAAGTCTGCCGGGGGGATACTCCCCCCGGCGAGCTTTGCCCCTTAGGGGCTAGCTATCGCTTTGAGCAGAATCGGAACCTTTAACCACGGAAGTCCAAGAAGTTGCAGAAAAATTAGTGATGGCTAATTGTTATGACCTCAAAATAGCTGCACAAATGCTTTTCGTATAATCGCGACTTTCTCACTTTGGAGTATTGTAAAATTTCATTGATTACAGCGCATTGCAACTAATTGAGGTACAACGCTCTTGTCTAAAAGTCAGGCAGAAAGGGATTTTTACTTCTGACTTCTGACTTCTTATATACAATTGTTCAAGCGAGTCTCTTTCTTCTTCCAACCATAATTTCATACAAACTTTTCTGATTAAGCATTATTGGCTACAAATCATTTAAGGTAAGAATAAGTATCTATGACAGGACTGTTAGAGATCAATTATTATACAGGTAATAGTTAAACATAACCAGCAAACGCACCACCTCTGATCCATGCAAGATTTTAGTCAATTGCTGTCCCTTAAAGTTAACGCAATCGCACAAAATTGGGTGGAAATCGTAGCCCAAGATAGACAAATCAAAAGTACCGAAAACCTTTCACGCACAGCAATTCAAGATCATATTCCTTATGTTCTTACTGCTTTGGTCACAGTGCTGGCTCAAACTGAACAGAGTGATGTCAGGACAATTGTAGAAGCGAGTTTGCAACATGGTCTTGAGAGAGCAGAACAAGGCTTTGATCCCACGGAGGTTGTACGAGAATATCACCTGCTGCGCGTAACTATCATTTCTCATTTGCGTCCTGAATTGTCGCAAGGAACGGCTGAAGAGGTTTTACGGGCGGTGTCACTAATTAATACAGTTGTAGATGAAGCAATCGCCCAATGCTTTAAAAGTTATGTTAAACAGCGTTTCCAAGAACTGGAGAAATTACAAAACCATTTAACTTTAACTGTAGAAGAATTGAGGCGGTTAGTTCTTAGTAGCCAAGATCACATGAGCCTGCTAGCACATGAACTGAAAACACCGCTGAACTCAATCATTGGCTATTCAGAATTATTCTTGCGTCAACAGCGCTCCTCTCAGCAACAAATAAGAGATACTATTCCCAGTGTAGAACACATTGAGCGTGTAGTGCGCAATGCTCATCAGTTGCTTCACCTAATTAATGATGCCTTAGAGCTTTCTCGGTATGAAACGGGCAACATGCAGTTGCACTTAGCATCTACAGATGTGCGTTCTGTGATTAATATAGTTATCGAAACTATGCAGCCCTTAGCTGATGCGCAGGCATTAGAACTTGTACTGCTTTGTGATGATTTACCAAAACAAGTGATCACAGATCCGTTACGACTGCAACAGATTTTGACAAATTTAATTAGCAATGCTATTCGTTACACGCAAACAGGTAGCATTGCGATTGAGTGTCACAATATAGAGAGCAGTCAGTGGATGTTTGCAGTGACTGATACAGGAATTGGTATTCCTCCTGAAGATCAAGAGCGCATTTTTGAGCCATTTGCTCGCGCTCAACACTCCCACAGACCTCATCCCCCCAATAGCACAGGCTTAGGACTAGCCATAGTTACACGACTTGTAAAGTTATTGCAAGGCAAAATCACTGTCAAATCTCTAGTAGGAGTTGGTTCTACTTTTACAGTCATTCTACCATTGGAAGTAAGAACTTAGGAAGAGGTGATATCTTCAACTTCGTGATTGCGTTTGGTTGCGGTGGTTTTGACAAAGAGCAACTTAAAGGTGGTATAAGCCCTTGGCTTTAGCTTGTGCGTATCGCCATTTACGACGATCCCAGCTCAGTTAAGAGCGAACTACGATTAATTCACCTAGGTGAAGCAATGATGAGCAAATAAGCATTGATTCAAAAAGTGGTCAAGCAGAAAAAGCAATTTCTACTTGACCACAACGGGTGTAAATGGTACCAAAAAACTTTGTTGGAACTATACTGTAGTTAGCTCAAACGTTTTGAGATATTTCAGCCGATAATTTCTTTTTTGATTGAGTCCACTTTTGCACCTAATTCTTGCCGAGTAGGACCTTTGAGTAAATAGCGGAAAGTAAACCAAATTGTGTAACCAATCCCTGTTAACTCCAGCAGCGGACTTAGGAGCGGAATATCATTGATTGCATCTAGCACCGCCAATATTAGCCTGAGTAGAGTCACCGTCACTACAAGTAAAGCAAAGCTAATAACTGGTAGCTTATATTCGTTGACAAACCTACCTAAGTATTCGGGTAGTTCTGCCAAAAAGGTAGAAATTTGTCCACCAAACTGCTGCAATTCCTCTTCAGTTTCAGTCGCAGGTGGTAGCATTGCCAAAGTTCCTGGTTCTGAAGCTTCAAGTGCTTTGATGCCTTCTTTTATCTTGGCATCAGTGTATTCAGCTTGTTGTAATTCGCTGTCCATAATACTTGCTCCCTCTCAAATAACAACAATTTTTTCTACTTATATTTATGGTACTAGCCTAGCATGTCATAAACTGCTGCAACTACAGGATATTCGTCAGCTTTATTGCCAACACACTCTGTAATTTCAGCACCACTTTATCTGATGATTGCGATCTTTCTCCTGCACAACCACAAATACTCTGTTGATTGGCAAACCAGAATCTCTCAATTTATACAGCTCACATTTTGCACAGAGTAATGAGTAAATACGCTTACAGTACACTGATTCAAACCGAAGACCATCCTTACTTCCTCCTAAGCGCTAAAATTATTTGTACAAGAATCTTCTAAATGAAGTTAATCATATTAATACTATTTTTTAACGAAATGTTCACCCATCTTTTGGGATAAGTTTTCTCTTTATCAAATTGAAAAATTATTCGTTTTTAGATAAAGTCCAATAAAATGTTTTTCTACAACAAGTCAACTATACTGGAATTCCTGATTTAGCAATTTTTATGGTAGGGATTGGTGAGCGCTATCTAATTATAGACCACATGCATCAAAGATTTTGGTGGGGGGAGAGCAACCCATTACTCATCTTGACGTCGCACTGTCCAACATTACTGACTCAAGCGCGACTGACGGCTCTGTTGTTTATTGTTCAATAAATGGTCTAGCTGATTTCCTTGAAATGCTTATCATTTCTTTATTTTTAGGAATCTAATGCTTGACAATCTTTGCCAGAAAGTAGTCAGAACAATACTACTAGCTCATAATACAAATTTTCACAGGTAATCAGGGTTCTGAGAAACTACTTCAAAAGTCAACATCTAGCGCTCGCTAGATAATGCATCTTCAGAGGAAGACTCCTGGAGATTACAAGACTATATATACATATAGTCTTGTAATCTATAATATTTGGCACTTTTCTAATTGTGAGTCACCAAAATATTAAAAAGTTTTAAATCATTCTCTCGGTAAAATCAAGTCATTCTCTAGGAAGATGGTTCCCAATCATGAAATTTATAATCTAAGAGATAGGAGAACATGTGAAGGAGAAAGTGAACGATATCACTGGCTCTAATTAAGTACTTAAACTTAGACAATAGCAAGAGGATGGATAGTTTTTTCTATGTGGGTGTTAATGCTTGCTGTTGTATAGGTGCTGCGTTTATCGTGGATTTGTTAAGAAGTAGAGCTATCCCAAAGCCAGTAGTTGCAGTTGCAGTTGCTATCAACCTAACGATTTAACCAGTAACTTGAACGGTAACACTAGGGGTTGTCTTGTGAAAAATCTTTAAGCTCTGCTTGTAGAAACGCCTAAAGATTAATAGAGATTTCTAGATTGGCATGTGTACTTAAGTTGTGATCAAGGAGATAACATGTTTAAAAGTGTGGAAATGACGTTGGGTTTGCTGTGGAACCAACTTGGAGCAGTACCAATCCCAGCAAATCCGGAACTTGTAAATCCAGAACAGGCTGCGCTTGTCTTTTCTGATCCTAAATTTTTAGTCGCATTAGTGACTGGTGTATTGATGGCATTTGCCTTTCAATTACTATTAACAAACTTCTCCATAGCTGTGGGAATATCATCTTTAGGAACAGGTGATGGTTCTGATGATTCAGAAGGCTTGGGTGGAACAATTCGTAAAGTTGAAACAGCCGCAGGTCTTTGGGCGGTTGTTACCGCAACCATTGCATTATTCGGTGCTTCTTTTCTAGCAGTCAAACTAAGCTTGGTTGAAAGTGCGCTTATAGGAGGGATAATTGGTGTAGTCATCTGGTCTACCTACTTCTCCTTAATAACTTGGTTTGGTTCAACAGCAGTAGGTTCCTTAATTGGTTCTGTTGTCAGCACTGCGACTTCTGGCTTCCAAGGACTCGTGGGTACAGCAACTACAGCTGTTGGCGCTAATGTTGCTAAAAATCAAATGGTTTCTACTGCTGAGGAAATTACCGCAGCTGTCCGCCGCGAACTCACATCAGGTTTTGATGCTGATAGTATCAAAAACACAGTGCAAAAATCTTTAGCTGGTGTGCAATCACCCCAGTTGGATATCAAAGAAATTCGCTCTCAGTTTGACAAGCTGCTCAAAGACGCAGATTTGGAATCAGTTGCTGATAGTGACTTGCTAAAAAATATCGATCACCAGACTTTTGTCGATTTAATTAGTAGTCGCACAGACTTATCTAAAAAAGACGCCAATCAGCTTGTAGATCAATTGCAAGGTGCTTGGAACCAAGCTGCTCAAGGGCAAAATCCCACAGAACAAGTTATTAATTTACTTAACTCTGCGACTCCGGAACAATTGAAGCCAGAGCAATTAAGTCAACAGCTGCAGCAATTAGCCTCAGTCGCTGGAGGTAAAATTAATCCCAGTGGTGGGATAGTGAAGCAAGCTGTGGAAATTGGTTTGGGTGCGGCTTTACCAGCAGTTTTGAAAAAGGTAGACTTCTCGCAGATAGACATTGAGAAAATTAAACCCCTGCTACAACAAGTAGGAGGAAAAGTTAAGGAAATAGATGTTGATAAAATTACAGCACAACTGCAAAAGCTTAAAGACCAAGCAACAGAGCAAGCTGGTCAGTTGGGTAGTTCTGTAGGTAGTAAATCGCCTTCCTCTCAATCCAACACTATCAAGGCAGATGTAGAAGAATACATACAAAACTCTTTACCTTGGCATTTTAACCCTCTGACAATCAAAGATGAATTCAAACAAGTCATCTTTGACGACAACGCTAACCCCGGAACTGTAAAACGGGAGTTGGAGGAACTCAACTTAGAGTATTTTGCCAACTTGCTATCGCAACGAGAAGACATCAGCGAAGCAAAAGTCAAAGAAATTGCTGAGCAGATGGAAAGCATTCGCACCGAAGTTTTAGAAACTGTTAACCAAGCGGACGCGACAGAAAAATCGCAAAACCTCCGCACTCGCTTAGAAGACTACCTGCGTTCGACTGGTAAAGCAGAACTTAACCCAGAAGGTATTGAGCAAGACTTGACAAAGCTGCTGGAAGATCCAGAAGCTGGTGTTGAAGATTTGAGTCAACGATTTTCAGATATTGACCGTGATAGCTTGGTGAAGCTGCTGGCTGGACGCGAAGATATTAACGAAGAGGAAGCCAATAATATTGTTGGTCAACTCGAACGTACACGTGATAACGTCTTAAATCGGGCAAAAGAACTGCAAGAACAAGCCAAAGCGAAAGCTGATGAACTGCGGCAAAAAGTAGAAGAATATTTGCGCAATACGAACAAAGAAGAACTCAATCCAGAAGGTATCAAGCGTGATTTTGGAACTTTGCTAGAAGATCGCCAAGCCGGATTTGAGGCTTTAAAGGGAAGGTTCTCACAATTTGACCGCGATACTTTAGTAAAATTATTAAGTCAGCGGCAAGATTTGAGCGAAGAACAGATAAACCAAAACATTGACTCTTTACTTGCAGTCCGGGACAATGTTTTGCAAGCACCTCAAAAAGTAGCGGGTAAAGCCAAAGAGCAGTACGAGCAAACTACAACCGCTATTGGTGAGTATCTGCGCAATACGAATCTGGAAGAACTCAATCCTGAAGGAATTCAGCAAGACTTGCAAAAATTACTCGCCGATCCTAAAGATGGTGCGAATGCATTACGCGATCGCCTGTCCCAAGTTGATCGCGAAACCTTAGTCAAACTCCTGACGCAACGAGGAGATTTGAGCGAAGAGCAAGTAAACCGTACTATCGACTCTTTGCAACAAGGAATTGATCAGATTGTCAAAGCGCCGCAACGCTTGGCAAAGCGTACGACTCAAAAGGTTCAGGACTTTGAAGCGAATCTGGAAAACTACCTGCGCAACACCAACAAAGACGAATTAAACCCCGAAGGAATCAAGCGCGATTTGCAATTGCTGCTATCTTCTCCTCGCGCTGGAGTCGGAACTTTAAGCGATCGCCTTGCCAAATTTGACCGTTCGACAATTGTAGCTTTGCTGTCTGGGCGCGAGGATATCTCAGAAGAGGAAGCCAACCGAATTGTAGACCAAATCGAGTCTGTGCGTAACTCTGTGGTTGAACAATATGAGCAAGTTCAGCAAAAAGTACAATCGGTGATTGACGGTGCCACGCTTAAAGTTCGCGACTATCTCAACTCACTCGAACGTCCCGAACTCAACTATGAAAGCATTCAGCAAGATTTTGCCACATTGTTTGACGATCCACAAGCAGGATTTGAGAGTTTGCGCGATCGCCTCGGTCAATTTGATCGTGAAACCCTAGTTGCTGTCTTGAGTTCGCGTGAGGATATTTCCCAAGAGCAAGCAAACCAAATTATCGAGCGAATTGAAGGGACGCGTGATAAGGTGTTACATCAAGCCGAACGCATCCAAAAGGAAACGCAAAAACGTCTCAATGCTGTTAAAGAGCAAGCTCAAAAGCAAGCAGTTGAAACTAAAAAAGCCGTTGCAGGTGCTGCTTGGTGGTTATTTAATACCGCTTTTCTTTCCTTAGTAGCTTCAGCAATAGCTGGAGTGATAGCTGTAAAAGGTCTAAGTTTCTTAGGTTAATTTTTTTACTCGTTCATGGTTATGCCTCTCCCTGGAGAGGCTTTTTTGTTAAAGTGAACAACAAGATTCCCAACTTGTTTTAGAAGTCGGGAATCTGAGGATGCGTAACTTTCATAAATCAGAACGCGACTAATCTTTATGATCAAGCGATTTTTCCGAAAAGCCCTGACATTGTTGTCAGTGTATTACGCTTATACGATTGAGTATCGTGCAGAAGTCATTTTATGGCTACTGTCAAACTCTCTACCAATTATTTTAATGGGAGTGTGGATAGAAGCGGCTCAAGGAGGACGGTTCAATTTGTCACCTGTGGATTTTGCTCGTTACTTTCTTGCAGTTTTCATTGTTAGGCAAATCACAGTAACTTGGGTGGTTTGGCAGTTTGAAGATGAAATAGTACAAGGAAAACTTTCACCGCGCTTGTTACAACCTATTGATCCCGTGTGGCATCATGTTGCTTCCCATATTGCTGAAAGAATGGCTCGTTTCCCTTTTACATTGTTACTGATAGTCGTCTTTTTTCTCCTTTATCCACAAGCTTTTTGGGTGCCAAAAATAGCAAACATTTTACTATTTTTGTTGGCGAGTGTACTTGCTTTTGTTTTACGCTTTATCATGCAATACTCGTTTGCAATGCTTGCTTTTTGGACGGAACGAGCTAGTGCTGTAGAAAATTTTTGGTTTTTGTTTTATTTATTTTTATCTGGAATGATTGCACCTGTAGAGGTCTTTCCTGAATCTGTGCGAGCGATAGTACTTTGGACACCATTTCCTTATATGATTGATTTCCCGGCAAATATTTTGATTGGATCACCCGTAGATTTGACACGGGGATTCTCATTAATAGTAGGTTGGATTTTGGTGTTTTTGGGTTTGAATCGTTTGCTGTGGCGACGGGGATTGAAGCGATATTCGGGAATGGGAGCATAAACAATTCAAAATTCAAAAGGGGAACCCGCCTTGAGCGAAGTGTCCTTTCAAAGGAAAAATTTCAAATATGCCCATAGGGCATACTACTTTGGAATTCGTCAGTTTTTCTTTAGGAGCGATCCACGTGTAGCTATTGCAACCTGTTACGAATGAAAGAAACACCTCCCTTGCTCACTCCCTCCCTCAAGAGATACAAAGGAGCAATGCTTGCGGCTAAGTCCTGCCTTAGCTGGTCCATGTAATTGACTTGTGTTTATCTGGACTTTATCATGAAGGACACAAAGTTTATTTCTGACTTAACTGGGGATCGCTCTGGTATGTCGTTCCCAAAGGAATTCTCACCACCTGCAAGCTTGATATCATTCCACAAGAACAGTCAACAAGGTTTACTATGAAAAAGTATTAACTTTTAAACTTTTTTTCTTTAACTTTTTACCTTGTTTACATGGACTGGCAAGAAATTTCTGGAAACTGGGTACTTGTTCCGCGAAATCCTGTTGGTGTGATTCACTTTCTGGGCGGGGCATTTGTTGCAACAGCACCCCATCTGACGTACCGTTGGTTGCTAGAACAACTGGCAGACAAAGGCTATGTAGTGATCGCGACACCGTTTGTGAACACTTTGGATCATAGTGCGATCGCAAAATCTGTCCTCTTAAACTTTGAACGCGCCCTAGAACGCTTACAGGATAATTCGGCAATACGCAAGCGCTACCTTCCCATTTATGGAATCGGGCATAGCATGGGTTGTAAACTCCACTTGCTTATCGGCAGCCTCTTCAATGTAGAACGCGCTGGCAATATCCTCATATCCTTCAACAATTATGCTGCACGGGATGCCATTCCCTTAATCGAACAGTTTAACTTAGCCGCAGTCGAGTTTACCCCCTCACCGTTAGAAACTAACAAACTCGTCCAAGACAGGTATAACGTTCGTCGTAACTTGCTGATCAAATTTACCAACGACACCCTTGACCAATCAACAGCTTTAACTGAGTTATTAAAACAACGCTTTCCAGAGATGGTGATAGCACAGATGCTAAACGGGACTCACACCACACCCTTAGGGCAAGATATTAAATGGCAAACGGGAGAATCTTTCACACCGTTTGACGCTTTAGGACAGTGGTTTAAGCAACAAGCCTATCGCGATCTGAATCAGCTTAAAAGCATCATCCTCTTTTGGCTAAACCCTCTTTCCAATCCCATTATCAGCTAGGAGATCATCAAACACCCAGAATTTTAGAACAGTCCATACTTTAAATGATTATTGATTAATGACTATTGACTAATGAATAGTGCATTTAAAATTATAGTAATTGATGATGATCCAGCAGTACAGATACTTCTTACAAGGATGCTGGAAAAACAGGGTTATAAAGTCTTGGTAGCCAATAACGGTAAAGATGGAATTACAAAAGCAATAGCTTGTTCTCCAGCGCTGGTTATTTGTGACTGGATTATGCCAGGGTTAAATGGATTAGAAGTTTGTCAGCGAATCAAGACAGATCCTCAATTATCCACCACATTTTTTATTTTATTAACATCTTTAGATTCGGTCGCGGATCGCGTTAAAGGGCTAGATGCAGGTGCTGATGATTTTATCACTAAACCTATTGAACAAAATGAATTGCAAGCGAGGGTAAGAGCGGGATTGCGTCTACACCAACTTAGTAAGGATTTACAAACTCAAAAGCAAATTTTAGAAGCAGAATTGGCAGAAGCTGCAGAATATGTGTGTTCCCTTTTGCCTATGCCAATGACGCATCCTTTGAAAATTAATTACCAATTTATTCCCTCGCGTCAACTGGGTGGTGATTGTTTTGATTACTACTGGCTTGACTCTGATTATCTGGCAATTTACCTGTTAGATACAGCTGGACATGGACTCAGAGCAACTCTTCCTTCTATTTCCGTGCTGAACTTATTGCGATCGCGTGCTCTTGCAGGTCTGAATTATTATCAACCCAGTGATGTTTTGCAAGCGTTGAATAATACTTTTCAAATGAATTATCGAAACGATAAATACTTTACTATTTGGTATGGGGTTTATAACCGGGTTAAGCGCCAGTTAATTTACGCAAGTGCAGGTCATCCACCAGCAGTCTTAGTATCTAGAAATTCCCCAACCAACCCGAAAGTTAAAAGACTGAAAACCCCTGGTATGCCAGTAGGCATGTTCCCAGAGGTAAAATATGTAGATGACTTTTGTCAGATTGAAGAATCCAGTTCTCTTTATATTTTCAGTGATGGTGCTTATGAAATTACCAAATCAGATGGTACTCTTTGGACTTTAGACGCTTTTATTCAGATGCTTGTCACCTCACAGCTTGAATATGAGGGTAAACTGGATCACATTTTAAATGATATCATCTCTTTAAACTCCAAAGAAGCTTTTGATGATGATTTATCTATGATCCAGGTTGAATTTGATTAACTTATTCCAAAACTCACAGCTTGGTTGAATTCTTCTCGATTTGAATAGATTTTAAAGATTTTATCCATACTTGTCAGTTCAAATAATATCCTGACTTGCTCATTAATCGAGCAGATCACAAAATTTTTATCTACAGAGTTTAGAGCTTTAAAAGCTAACACTAAAGCACCCAACCCAGAACTATCCATAAAAGTGACTTCTTTGAAATCAACTAATACTGTTTTAGTGCTACTTTCTTTTTGTAAAATTTCATCAATTTTTTTTCTAAACTCTTGCGATTGAGCCGCATCTAAAATACCACTAAGTTGAACAACTTTTACTTCTTCTACCATCATATGCACACTGTTTTGTATTAAAAAAGACACAATAATGAACTCTACACTGATCGTAATTCATTTCAAAAACACTTGCCACATAAGTATGTATAAATTACGAATAATAAGTCAATCACCAAATCAAAATCTTGACAAGTTCTTGATATTTCATACCTAAATCATTTTTTGACAACACCAATTGCCTCAAGATTTGATATCATCTTTAGCCAAACACCTAGGCTTTTGGTGGAATGGGACTCACCTTGGCTCGATATAGCAGTTTATCAGCTTGATGGTAACCAATGTAACGTACCTTAACCAGTTCACCAACTTGTGCCGTACCTTCTAGAAGTTGGTGTACTTGTGGATCATAGGGTAGTTCTGCTCCTACAGGTGCTATGGCTTCCACCCCCCACTGCTGCAAAAGTCTGTCTAAGGGTTTTTGCACTAACGGTACGATGTTGATCGCGCTTAATTGGGAATTTTCTCGTGCTTTGTGTGCTGCAGTTGGAAATTGCAACAACAAAGATTCCAACAATTGTAAACTAGACTGCTGAAACTCCTGCAGCAATACTTGTCGTTGTTGCTGCATTTGCTGTTGCGATCGCTCGTACTCTTTTTTTAATTCTGCTATTTCTTGTAACAGTTGTTGAGATTCGTTAGTTGATATATCTTTACTTTTTTCTAACTTTTTTTGAGAGAATTTTGTAACTAGCTCATTGAAAGTTATTTGCAGTGCTTGGGCTAACTTGAACAGAACATCCACCCGCATCTGCTCAACTCCCAGCCGCCGTAGCCGCAAAAGCTGATGCTCTGAGACGCCAGCAGTGCGACTCAGAGCTTTGAAACTAGAAATACCCACACGTTGCATCAAGTCATGCAACTGTGAAGTGAAATCGATGTGGGACATCGTCGGCAATGACTAACTGCTGGTTCCTCAGAACTACAGTTTAGTGGTTAGTGGTACTTTTTGACAACCAACAAATAATTCCCATCTATAATTTATTCTTCAAGTAAACTTCTCAGCATCCAAGCATTCTTTTCATGTATTTGCATCCGCTGAGTTAATAAATCAGCACTAGGTTCGTCATGAACCTCGTCTACTATGGGGAAGATAGACCGCGCAGTTCTGACAACGGCTTCTTGTCCTTCCACTAGCAGGCGGATCATTTCCGTAGCTTTGGGAACGCCATCCGTTTCTGAAATAGAAGTAAGTTGGGCAAATTCGCTGTAAGTACCGGGTGCAGGATAGCCCAATGCTCTAATTCGTTCGGCAATTAAATCAACTGCACCTGCTAACTCTGTGTATTGCGTTTCAAACAACAGATGCAGAGTTTGGAACATTGGTCCTGTGACGTTCCAATGAAAGTTATGAGTTTTCAGGTACAGGGTGTAGGTATCAGCCAACACGCGAGACAAACCTTCAGCAATTTTAGCTCTGCTTGCTTCGTCAATGCCGATATTCACTGGGAAAACCCGAGTTTGCATATTTTTCTCCTGTTTAGTTATTGCTAATGATCGCTTATCAAAAACTTGCTCATAACAGCTAATGAAATTCATGCCAAATGCATCTTCAGAACGCTTTTGGGAGCTTTGCGAACTTTGGCTAATATAGTTTCTTTACCCAAACGCTGGCAAGCTTCATAGCGATGGCATCCAGAAAATCCATAATACTGTCCATCGACTTCTAATATATCGATTGGTTCTTGTTGCCCAATGGCAGCAATCGATTCCATCAGAGCTTTTACCTTGTCGGGGTCGTTGGTACGTGGCAAAGGTCGCCGTATCTGATTTAAAGGAATCTCTTGAACTTTAATCATAAATAAGTTTTGTTCATGAGTCGTGTCTTGTGGTTCTTGATATATCATACTCGTTATGAGTATGAGTTGTCTACAACTAAATTGGCAAAACTAATATTAGTTTGCTCAAATAACTTGTGCCAAAAACTACTAAACTACATAGGGAGTCAACCTTGGGTTGAACCTGTGTAAAACTGCGATACTGCCACGAGTCATCGTGGTGCGCACATAGTTGCCTGTAGTTGCCCAGTTTTACATACTTTTGATCAAAGCCCTTCAAGGAACCCCAAAGGAGAAACGAGGGTCTTAATATTCAGGATGCTCCGGTTTAAATTTTTCTCCAAGGATTTTCCGGTTTGGGGGGCTGACAACCAAATAAATCTACCATTCTCCTTCTGATTTCATACTGTTTTTGCGGATCATCCACCCCTAGACAGTTGTAGCGGAAGAACAAAGGTTCTATGAAAATTATCTGGCGTATTTCTTACACCGTACTGACCACATTTTGTTTATTAGGTCTGACAGGAGCCTCTGGTCCTGCTAGCAACACAAAAGATGTGGAAATCAGGATTGGCATAGTGCAACGATTTGGAGATAATTCCACAGAACAGTTAGAATTAGAACCTACCAAAGGCGATCGCTTGAGGCTGAAATTTCAAGATGGTAATCGTCAGGAAACCGTAGTGACCACCAAGCCTGTCAAACTGGAAGTCTTAATGCAAGCAATACCCGTGGCTGTCGTCAACGAAAGGGTTGTGCTAGGGACTTACCGCACCTACGAAACAGCCGAAGACAGCGCGAAACACTGGCGTGAGAAGGGAATAGAGGTAGAAATAGCCCAACCAGAACGCTGGCAAGTTTGGGCAAAGCGCGACGTGTATAACACTCCCTTACTCAGGCGTTTGCTTCTTTCGACTGTAGAATCTGCAGGTGGAAAAACTGCTTTTGTAGATAGCCAAGTTTTACAAAGTGTTCCGCGAGTCACTGGACAATTGAATGGTAAGCGCTACAACTTAGATAATTTGGAAATTAGTAGCGATAAAAATTTGGTTCGCGTCAACGAAACTAAAAAACCAGAAAAAGCACATCTTTACGCTGGACAGATGAAGTTGCAGCCAAATGCTTACGGTTCCTATACTCTCGTGAACAAAGTGCCTTTGGAAACATACTTGCGTGGAGTTGTGCCGTATGAAATTGGTGCTTCGGCTCCAACTGCAGCGATGGAAGCACAAGCGGTTCTTGCCCGGACTTATGCTTTGCGTAATTTACATAGATTTGCAATAGATGGGTATCAATTATGTGCTGATACTCACTGTCAAGTGTATTATGGGTTGAATGGAGTGACACCAAACACAGATCGGGCGATCGCAACAACACGGGGTATGGTTCTCACCTACAAAAACGATCTCGTAGATGCCTTATATTCTTCTACGACTGGTGGCGTCACTGCTTCTTTTAGCGATGTTTGGAATGGTGATGATCGTCCTTATTTGCAACCTATCATAGATGCTCCAAGCGATAATGTATGGAACTTGTCTGGACAGAATTTAGCCGATGAAAACCAATTTCAACGGTTTATCAGTATCAAACAAGGATTTAACGAAAGTCAGAAAGACTTGTTCCGTTGGCGTAAGGAATCTAGCTTGAAAGATATTACCAAGGATTTACAAAAATTTCTGAAAGTGAAAAACAGTCCCTACGCAAAGTTTAAAACTATCAGAGATATGAAAGTCGTAGAGAGAAGCAAGAGCGGACGCATTCTTAAACTTGATGTAAAAACAGAGATTGGCACCTTTTCTTTACATAAAGATGAGGTTCGCAGTGCTTTTGCTGCTCCTGTAAGCACACTGTTTTACTTAAAACCCTTAAATAAAGGTGAATCAGAACTATGGGGATATGCCTTTGTTGGTGGCGGTTTAGGACATGGAGTTGGTTTGAGTCAAGTCGGTGCGATGAATCTCGCTCAGCTAGGTTGGGAGAATCAGAAAATTCTCCAATTCTACTATCCTGGAACTCAAATTCAAATTCTCGGCAACGGGATTTCCGAAAGGAACTGAGTGATTAGTTATACTCAAAATCCTCCTCTTTTACCCTTGCAGGGTAACTGAGGCTTTTTTGTGGAGTAGAGTATAAGACTCATATTTGATTTTTGTGAAAGTGGCTGTGTTCTGCGCTTAAAAACTCACTACATTTGATATTCCCGTTCGGAGGTTCGACGAAGCCTGTTAAGCGTTCCCTTAAATAGTCAAATAATTTACGGATAATTAACAAAGTAAGCTTTGTTATATTTGTCAGTAGCGGATTGCTAGAATTAGGCAAATAAAGCAGGAACGTGGGACACCCGCTGCTCCTGCTTATATAACCTGAATCTAGACTTAATGCCAAAGTAGGTGTTGGAGCAGACACAGCACAAAGCTATTTGTGTTGTTGGTTCTGCTTCTTTTCCTTTTGTGTCTCTACGACATCAAAAACTCTTGCAAGAGGTTAATTTTTGAGAACCCTAACTTTTAATAAAGTTCCTCTTCCTTATGGGTTTCGATGGTGCAGTTAGACTTTGGATAAGCCACACAGGTCAGTACATATCCATTACCAATCTGGTCGTCGTCTAAGAAAGATTGGTCACCTTGGTCAACCTCACCCTCTTTGATCAGACCAGCACAGGTAGAGCAAGCACCAGCGCGGCAAGAGTAGGGCAGGTCAAGACCAGCTTCTTCAGCAGCGTCTAGAATATAAGTATCGTCCTCAACGTCAATTGTTTCGTTCAGGCCTTCAGCTTCGTTGATCAGTGTTACTTTGTAAGTTGCCATTTCGTAATTCTCTGTTTTGCAAATGGACTGTATAAGTTATGCTGAAGCAAAAATTACGGCTTTTCTTATCGGAAGAGCCGCGAATTATAATTAGCTTCACCTTTGATACTACGAGAAAAATAAAAGGATGTAACCAGAAATTGAACTCGATTAGTAATGAAATTTTGCGAGTTAATTATGATAAATTTATCTTATAAAAATCAGCATCAGGTTGCTAGATTGTTAAATAAAGTTACAGAAACTTCTGTTAAAAATCTTAATCATTAATATTGTATAAAAGGCAACGATGCATTTCAGTACTACGTGCAGATGAATTTTACCCGCAAGATCGGTAGCGGATATTTCCGTAGATGCCCTAAAAGACAATGTGGAAGCACAATATTGTTATACTCCCACAATTATTGTCTTTAATCTATTCTGGCTACATCTTTGGTATTAACGAACCAGGTTTGTCTAGAGTTACCTTGGTCAGATACAATTCCATTACCCTCAATGTGCACTTCCAAGTGCTGGTGTTGACCAAACGATATCCCCTTATAATCTTTAATTTCAATCCAGGAAAATGGAATTTTATCATTTGCTTGACGTGTAACCTGTTCCTTGTCCTGAAAAGTGGGGTCTTGCTTAAAAATTGTATTGTTCCTGAGAGTTAAAGTACCTGACATTAATAGATCCTTATTTGATGACGAATAGTTTCTTCTAATGCTTTTATAATTGTGAGTCAAAGCAACTTATGCATTTGCTTACACTCCCAAATTCAGCCACCTATACTCACTACATTCCCTGACGAGTTACGACGCAAACTGTGATACAAAACGCCGACACTTACTAACAGTACCATAAACAAGATCCTCTATTTTTCCCCTACACCCTTACACCCTTACACACGCCCTTCGGGTATGCCTGCGGCACGCCAAGGGCGAACGCCAGTCGCCTAGGTCGGGAAACCCTCCTGCAGCGCTGGTCTCACCAGATACCTAGGCATCTGGCGAACCCGGAGGGTCTTCGTAGGGGCTGTCGAGGGGATGGTGCCAAACTGCGATTTTCAGGCAGTTTTGATATTCTTGATTTTGGCGGATAGAGTTAAGGGCTTTGCTGAGGGCTGAGGGGTTGATGCTAGGGCGAGATTTGTAGTGGTGATCCAACTCCCAAGCAGAATTTAGCCCCAAGATGAGGATGTTTTGTTCTTGGAAGTGGTACAAAATGCCTTGCTCGTCATACTCTAAAGGATAAGGTTGGTGTTTGATGGATTCATAGAATTTGCTGAAGTGGGCAAAGCGCTGTTTATATTTTTCTTCGTCTCGAACTTCGATGTAGTCACCACCATCAATATAGCTTCCTTGTTTGAGTTGACCTTGATAGTTTTTGCGCCTATGTAGAGCCTCAAGTTATGCATCCCCTGGCAGAGCCAGGGAACGAGAAAGCGTTCGCGTGCGTCGCGGTTTGCAGCATCGCCCTACAACTGTCACTTCCTCAGCAATCGTAAACCACTCAGAGTCACCAACACCGTAGAACCCTCATGCCCAATCACCCCAATAGGTAAGTTAATTCCTCCTACAAAATTACCAACCAAAAGCAAAACAATAAAACCCAAAGCAACAGTAATATTTTGCTTGACGATCGCCTGCGCTCTTTTACCCAAACGCATCGCTGCTTCTATTTTCTCCAATCGATCTGCCATCAATATAATATCTGCGGTTTCCAATGCGACATCACTGCCAATCTTGCCCATCGCAATTCCCACAGATGCTTGAGCTAAGGCTGGGGCATCATTGATACCATCTCCCACCATTGCCACAGTTTGATACTCTTTCTGTAAACGACGGATGATATCAAGCTTATCTTCTGGTAAAAGTTCTGCATACACTTGATCAATTCCTACTGCTTGGGCGACGCTGTGAGCAGTGCGATTATTATCGCCTGTTAACATGACAATTTGCTCGACTCCCAGTTTTCTTAAGCGGGCGATCGCTCTTGCTGCTTCTCCTCTGACTTCATCTGCAATGACAATCACACCCAGCACCTGTTCTCCTTGTGCAACCCAAACAACCGTTTTACCCTCCTGTTGTAACAAGTCTGCTGAATCCTTCAATTCACTCGCGTTTAAAACCTCACCCCTGCCCCTCTCCTTACTAAGGAGAGGGGTGCCCGTTAGGGCGGGGTGAGGTAATACACTTGGTAAATGAGTTACATACTGTTGGACAAAATCCGCTTTCCCGACAATAACCTCTTGGTGTCCGTTCATACCCAAAATTCCTTGTCCTGGTATTGCTCGTACTTCAACTGCTCTTGACCAATTCAAATCACGAGCAGCCTGCACAATAGCTTCGCCTATAGGATGTTCGGAAGAAGATTCTACAGAAGCAGCCACCTTCAACACATCTGCTTCTGTATATCCACTAGTAGGAATGACTTGAAAAACTTGCAGTTGTCCTGTTGTTAGGGTACCAGTTTTGTCGAAGGCGATCGCCCGAACTTTACCAATCATTTCCAACTGGGCACCATTCTTGAACAAAATTCCTTGTCTTGCACCCTGAGCAATCCCAGAAAGCAACGTGGGCATAATTGCAGCCATCAGAGCACAGGGAGAAGCAACCACCAAAAAGGTAAGAGCACGATAAATCGTCGTTTCCCAGTCCCAATTCAAGACAAATGGCGGTAAAATTGCCAGCAACAACCCAGCCACCACAATAACCAGCGCATATCTCCGTTCAAATCGCTCAACAAATTGTTGAGAAGGAGGTGCTTCTGTTTGTGCTTGTTCTACCAGACGAATCACACGCTGAAGTAAACTGCTTTCTGGTGGTTGATGCACTCTAAGCTTGAGCGCACCATAGCCGTTGAGTGTACCTGCAAAAACTTCCTCACCCACCGTCTTCTCTATAGGTACGGACTCACCTGTGATAGCAGCTTGGTTAACGGTACTCAAACCAGAAACAATCATTGCGTCGGTGGGAATGAGTTCCCCTGGTTTGACAACAATTTCGTCTCCCACCTTTAGCTGACTGATGGAAATGATTTCCTCCCTTCCAGAACGCAAAACCCGTGCTGTATCTTGTGTCAAGCTCATCAAAGAGCGGATACTGCGCTCGGTTCGTTGCATGGCGTAGCCTTCCAGCGCCCCACTAATCGCAAAGATGAGAATTAAGATTCCCCCATCAAGAATAAGATGGTATTCCCTTTTCCACAAGCCCAAGATCGCAGCACCCAACGCCGCCACAATCATCAGCAAATCTACATCCAGTTCTTTTTCTTTGAAAAGCGTTGTCAGTCCTTCACGGGCGCTTTCATAACCACCAATAACGTAAGCTGCAGGTAATAGTAGCAGCGCCCATCCTAAAAAATTGAGATGTAAGGCGAACCATCCGAAAAACAACAGCACTCCACAAAGGATGGCGGCGAAAGCTTCTGTATGTTCTTTGGTGAATTGAGTTAGACGTTGTGGGTAGAGCATGAGAGTGACATTATCAACACTCTCTCAGGCTAAACCTTGACATTAATGTCAATGTCAAGCGTCACGCACAGAAGTTGTCGCATCTGATGTAAAATCATATTCAGGCGACAATCGCATAAAAAATGAGTCAAAATAACGCGTTAGTCATAGGCATCGACTGTAGCACAACAGCCTGTAAAGCCATTGCATGGAACCAGGAAGGGAAAGCTGTCGCTTTTGGAAAAGCATTTTATCCACTATTACAACCGCAAGCAAATTGGTACGAACAGGATGCGGCACGGTGGTGGCATAGTACCTGCGAGGCTATACAACAATTACTAACTCAAATCAACGTATCACAAGTAGAGGCAGTTTGCATCACTCATCAACGGGAAACTTTTGTGGCAGTAGATAGGGAGGGTAAACCTGTTCGCAATGCGATCGCCTGGATGGATAAACGCAGCCGTAACCAAGTTACTTTCCTAGATGAAAAATTTGGCGGACAATACAACCAAGTTACTGGTAAACCCGTCTCTATGACGCCTTCTTTATCTAAAATCATCTGGTTAACCCAACATGAACCAGAAAATGTTGCCCGCACCTATAAATTTTTAGATGTTCATGGCTTCTTGGTGTATCACCTAACTGGAAATTTTCGTACCAGTTTGGCTTGTGCTGATCCAATGGGAGCAATGAATATGGAAGCTCATTGCTGGGCAACAGATTTACTCACGTCACTCGAATTGCGAGAAGAACAATTTGCTGAATTGGTACCACCAGGAGAAGTTATTGGCTATGTCAACGATACTGGTGCTGTTGCTACAGGATTACCTAAAGGTTTACGAGTCATTGCGGGTGCTGGTGATGGGCAGTGTGCAGGTTTAGGTGCTAATGCTGTGGGCAATAGTCGGGCTTATCTTAATTTAGGTACGGCAATAGCAAGCGGCATAATCAGTAAGGAGTATTTTGTCAATCCGTCATTTCGCACCATGTATGCACCCATTGCAGGTTCTTATTTTCTAGAAACTGTTCTTCTTGGTGGTGTCTTTACTCTTACCTGGTTTGTAGAAAAGTTTGCCAGCGACTTACACAACTGCAATCTTAACCTCAGTCCACTAGAGATACTGGAAACTGCTGCGGCAAAGGTATCTCCTGGCGCTGAAGGATTAATGTTAGTGCCTTACTGGAACAACGTTATGAATCCTTACTGGGATGCTAATGCTACTGGTATCACAATTGGTTGGACAGGTACCCACGGTAAAGAACATTTTTACCGAGCTATCTTAGAAGGTATTGCCTTTGAGCAAAGACTTGTAGGGGATGCAGTCATGTCAGCCACAAACCAACGTTTTAACGAATATGTCGTCATGGGTGGTGGTAGCGCAAGCAATCTTTGGTGTCAGATTTTAGCTGATGTGACTGGTATACCAATAGTGCGTTCTACAACCACAGAAGCGACTTGTTTAGGAGCAGCGATTCTCGCAGCAGTTGCAGTTGGATGGTATCCTGATATTGGTACAGCCGCAAAATGTCTGACTCACACTGCTGAGCGTTTTACGCCTTCTGAGGAAAGGCAGGCTATCTACTCTAAACTTTATAGCGAAGTTTACAAGCCATTATTTCCTAGCATTCAGTCGTTGGTAAACAAGCTCACCGATTTAACAACCACTAAATTATAGTCAAGGAATTTTGACAAAATGGCAAAAATTCTTATTCTGGGTGCAGGTGTTATGGGAACTGCTATCAGCTTCCCTTTAACTGATAACGGACATATTGTTCATCTAGTCGGAACCCATCTGGACAGTGACATTATTTCTAAGCTTCAGGCTGGTTATCCCCATCCTGGATTACGCTTAGAAGTTGCCCAAAGCGTTAAACCCTATACCTATGACAAGTTAGCTGAGGCAATAGAAGGTGTAGATTTAGTTGTCTTAGGAGTTAACTCTCATGGTATCGAGTGGGTAGCACAAGCCCTCAGTTCCGTATTGTCTCCAGAAATTCCCATCCTAGCAGTCACAAAAGGATTAGCAGGAGATGGTGAAAAATTGTCTATTTTGCCAGATGTTCTCCGTGCCGGGTTGCCTGTCAAATATCAAAAGGATGTACAAATAGCTGCTATTGGTGGTCCTTCCATTGCACAAGAATTAGCAGCACGTCGTCATACTTGCGTGGTATTCACTGGTACGAATCAAACTTTACTAGACAAGCTAGGTGGGTTGTTCCGTACAAATTACTATCACGTCTGGACAAGTACCGACATGATTGGTCTGGAAGTGTGTGTCGCCCTCAAAAATGTCTACGCCTTGGCAGTGGGCTTGGTGATAGGATTCTTAGAAAAAGAAGGCAAGGCTGCTAATGGTGCTGATATGCATAATCTAGCCGCTGCAATCTTTGCCCAAGGAATGCAAGAGACAGCTTATTTAGTTGAAAAAATGGGTGGTAAATCCCACAGTGTTTATAGTCTTCCTGGTACTGGTGATTTATACGTAACCTGTCAAGGTGGACGTAATAGCCGTATGGGTAGGCTTTTGGGTTTGGATATGCTCTACAGTCAAGCGAAAGCTGAGTATATGCCAAATGATACCATTGAAGGTGCTTCTTTAGCTTTAGCGATTGGATCAACAGTGGAAGCAATGGTGAAGCGAGGAGATTTAGATCGAGAAGCTTTACCTTTATTGTTTACGATGATTGCAATTGTCTGTGATGATGCACCTGCAAATATTCCTTGGGATAAATTTTTTGCCAGTGCGGCGAAAGAATTTAGGTAGTGGGGTATGACAACACTGACTATCAAAGAATTCACTCAAGCAGTGGGAGGCGGGATGACTCCGCGGATGGTTCGCCATTACCATCAACTGGGGTTACTTCCTCAACCAGTGCGATCGCCCAGTAATTACCGCCTCTACACAGACATTGACGTACTCAGATTACAACGCATCGTCGCACTCAAGCAGCAAGGGTTTCAACTCAACCATATCCGCCAAATACTGGAAGTTGAACCACAAGAAGACACAACTGCTAACTTGATGACGCAACTGCAGCAACAATATCGGGCAGTCATACAGCAAATTTCTCAACTACGGCAAACAGCATCTGCATTAGAAGGGTTACTGGGGCGCGATCGCGATTGTGAAATCATCCAA
This sequence comes from Brasilonema octagenarum UFV-OR1, assembly GCF_963888615.1. NCBI lineage: Bacteria > Bacillati > Cyanobacteriota > Cyanophyceae > Nostocales > Scytonemataceae > Brasilonema > Brasilonema octagenarum. Next base: position 80,361 of record NZ_CAWPKW010000144.1, read on the forward strand.
GCTGAAGTTTTAGCACAACTCAAGCTACTGGAGGTAGATACTCAAACAGGACTCGGCGGACTGGAAAAACTCTGGAATGGGTTGGATGCTCAAGTTCATGCTCATCCAGAAGCTTTTGCAGAATCCTTGGAACGCTTGCTACCTGAGTTTTCTAGCCGTTCTGAAATTGAACAAGACTTGATCTCAAACCTGGTTTTAGCTTGTGGAGATGTTAGTTTAGCGTCGTTTGTGAGATTGAGTGATCAGGCGATCGCCACAAGTCGTCAAGCCCTCAAATCAGGCTGTCAAATAGTTGCGGATATTCCAACGGTAGCTGCTGCGTTGGATACAACTCGGTTAGCTCATTTGGGATGTCCAGTGGAAACGTTGATTGATAACTCTCATATTACGACAGCCACAGAAGCAGAAAAAGCATTTTGGCAGGATCAAAAATGGCAGGAAAAATTACAGCAAGTCTCCCCAGGTTGTGTGTTGGTGATTGGCTATGCTCCTAGTGTGCTGCTTTGTGTATGTAAAGCCATCCAAAACCAAGAAATTCAACCAGCGCTAGTCATTGGTATGCCCATTGGTTTTAGTCACGCCCCCGCTGCTAAGCGACAATTGATGCAATCTAGCGTGCCTTTTATTACAGTTGAAGGAACGTTGGGAGGCGGCTTGTTAGCTGCGACTGTCCTGAATTCTTTGGTAGAGTCACTTATTGAAAAACCTGATTGTCATTGTTACTTACGTCACTCTTAATACTTGTATAGAAAAGTTTCCCCAGCACTGTTTCCGAATTGAACATTTGAGAATAAGATCCAATATCGTTGTGAATCAAAAACTAGGACAAAACAAACTAAACGATGAGATTAGCTGTTTATGGCAAAGGAGGAAGTGGAAAAACCACTATTAGTACCTGCCTTCTGCAATTTCTGAACTATTTCTGTGACTTCCAAGTTTTAGGTATTGATGGCGATCACAATTTGCATCTAGCTGAAGAACTGGGTGCAACGCCCGTCGAAATGCAGCGGGGAGATTTGGGAACTGCACGAGATATTGGTAATGATTTAGATTGGTTGCGTTCTTACTTTGCTGGTACCAATCCGAGAATTACTGCTGATTTACCCATGATAAAAACAACTCCGCCTGGGGAAGGATCGCGTTTGTTGCGGTTAAGAGAACCAGCCGAGTGGCGCGAACGCTATGTCACTCTCATTGATGGAGTTGAATTGATTCGGGTTGGTGATTTTACACAAGACGATTATCGCAAGAAGTGCTTTCATAGCAAAACAGGGGCGATTGAGATTTTCTTAAAGCACGTTTGGGAAGATCACAACGAGGCGATTATTGTTGATATGTCAGCAGGGAAAGATGTTTTCGCTTCACCCTTACCAAGCTTGTTCGACAGAAATATCTATGTTGTCAAACCAACGCGCAAGTCAGTCAGCAATGCAGGAGATTTTCTCGCACACGCCAAAAACTTTGGTCTTGACATGCTAGTCGTGGCGACTGACATCCGTTCCCGTCAGGAAGTCCCAGCAATTGAAAATTATCTCATGCGAACTGTAGATGCAGTCATTCCCCACGACGCATTTTTTGTCCAACGGGACTCATTAGTTCTGTCTCGTCCACCTCATGTGCGCGAAGCCAGCTTCACGGTGTTGGATGCATTCTATAGCCTTACCGATTTATTGCGTCAGCTTCCCTCACATAACTGGGAAAATCTGCTAACTCGAATGCTTTACCATCACGAAGAAACTGCACATGATTGGGCAGGAGTCAACTTTACAGCACAAATTCAACCTGGTTTCAATCCATTTGAGCGCTTTCAAAGCAACAAACTCGCTACAGCTTAACAGTTATCAGTTATCAGTTATCAGTTATCAGTTATCAGTTATCAGGTAGGAAACGGACTCCTCCACTCCTTGTTCACTGTTCACTGTTCCCTGTTAATGGTAGAATAACTCAGAAAAATATAAAAAGGAACTCGTTTAACTGTGATTGGCGTTGCTGTTATTGGCACGGGATTTGGTCAGAAAGTCCATATTCCTGGATTTCTGGCTCATCCTCAGACACAGATCGTTGCTGTATATAACCAAGATTTAAATAAAGCTAAAGCGATCGCACAATCCTACAATATTCCTCACGCCTGCAACACCATCACAGATATCGTTAGGCTGCAAGAAGTCCAAGCAGTAAGCATTTCCACACCGCCATTTTTGCATTACGAAATGGCAAAAGCAGCACTGCAAGCAGGAAAACACGTATTAATCGAAAAACCGACAACTCTAAATGCAGCCGAAGCTAAAGAACTTTACCAGTTAGCCCAAAAAGCAGGTGTGATTGCAGTTGTAGATTTTGAATTTCGGTTTGTACCAGGATGGCAATTATTTTCGGAACTGTTGTCACAAGGTTATGTGGGTTCAAAGCGTTTGATTAGAATTGATTGGCTAGGTTCTTCTCGTGCTGATGCTGGACGCCCTTGGAACTGGTATTCTCGTAAAGACCAAGGAGGCGGTGCATTGGGATCTTTGGGTTCTCACACTTTTGATTATATTCATTGGCTGTTTGGTCCTGTACGCAAGTTAAACGCCCATTTCACTACGGCGATCGCCGAACGACTAGACTCCAACACTGGAAAATTAAAGCCCGTAGAAACCGATGACACCTGTATGCTGATGTTAGAGTTGGCAGATGGGACACCTTGTCAAGTTTCTATCAGTGCTGTGGTTCATGCATCGCGTACTCATTGGATAGAAGTGTATGGCGATCGCGCGACTTTAGTATTAGGAAGTGAAAATCAAAAAGATTACGTACATGGGTTTCGTGTTTTGTCTTCTCAACCAGGTAAAACATTAACTGAAATTGAAATTCCCAATCGATTATTGTTTCCAGAAAATCACTCCGATGGTCGCATTTCTGCGTTTATGAGAGTTGTAGATGAATGGGTGCAAGGAATTGAATCCAAAAAACAAATCGTTCCATCCTTACGAGAAGGGATTTACTCTCAGTTATTAATGGATTTATCCCATGAATCTAATAACAGTTCAAGTTGGGTAAATGTACCAAGCTTGGAAGAATTTCTTGCTTAATAGTAGGGTAATTAACGTTTCATCGTAAACCTTACTTCATGACTTATTAAATAAAAAATTATAAACTAACAGCATGTATACACCATCACGATTTTCAGCTTTCTATCTTTTGGATGGGGTGCGAGAGCTTGTTTGTAGATCAAAATAGAAACGTCACAGGAAACCTGTTTTGGCAAAGACCTTCACCCCGACTTGCTCGGGGTTTTTTATAATTGATAGGATTTAGTCATTCCCGCTATTTTTGAAAATTGAATCCAGTTTTTAGTAAACAATTTCGGCTTTTTTCTTAAACTTTCATCTTGAAAAAAATATGTATATTCAGTTACATATTTACGTTTTACTCCTTTAGGATGGTGTGAAATTGTTTTCTTCAAATGAAAATACAATACAACACTGGAATACGCTGCATAAATAAAAGCACAGCATACCCCGACAAAATCGGGGTTTTTTTTGGATATAGTTGTATTTACACACAACTCATTGAATCACCCTAAATTTTGGCAAAACCGCCCTGTCGGGCACCCCTCTCCTTTATAAGGAGAGGGGCAGGGGTGAGGTAATTTCTACGGTGTATACACAACTCATCGAATCACCCTAAATTTTGGCAAAACCGCCCTGTCGGGCACCCCTCTCCTTTATAA
>NZ_CAWPKW010000145.1:0-8812 GCF_963888615.1 Brasilonema octagenarum UFV-OR1
CGTTGTAGCAAGTGGCGTGCATGTGGCGTGAGCCAGTACTTGATGAGGGTCTCCCGACCTAGGTATCTGGCGTGAAAAAGGTGTTTCTTTCATTTGTAGCGGGTGGTGCGCCGCCCGTCGGGCGCTTTCAAGAAACACAGGGGTGTAGGGGTGTCACGGGGGTCACAGGGGTCACGGGTGTAGGGGAATAAGAGAATAAATGCATTTTCTCTATCCCAAGCGTAAATGTATTTCCCCCTATACCCCTATACCCCTAGTTCAGGTATAAGGTAAACTAAGAGTACAGTTATAGTGCTAAAATTTACTAGATCCAACCTATTGATCACTAAAACAATTCTTAGCCACTGTGAACTCACAATTTTTGAGGAGCCGCCTGAGAGTGCATCTACCGCAACAACTACCACTAATGGTGGCTGCTTCATTCACAGAAATTTGGAGAAGAAAACAAAATTGTTTACAAATCTATAAGATTTTCATTTCAGGTGTGTTGCACTTCAAGACTCTGTCAATAGATTAAAGATGTTGAACGTAATTAAATTAGCAGTCTGATATGGCACCAGAACCTACTACATTAACCAAAAAAAACGTCTCTGCTGCCAATCGATCGTCAAAGATTTCTACAAAAGCACCTTTGACGGTATTAGCACGTCGATCAAAGCGATTGGGTCGTTTGGGGCATTTACTTGCTGGTGTTTCAGCAGTGGGTGCAGCACTCCTGGCAGCTTCTAGCCTGAACTTGGCGAAATTTATGGAAAACCAAGCTCAAACTACATTTTATCTACTACGAGTACCCGAAACTCCTCCAAAAGAGATTGTGATTTTGGCAATAGATGAACAGTCAATATCACTTGGCGAGCAATACTATAAAGCAGATCCACAAAAATATAGTTTCTTTGAGCCACTCCAAGCTTTTCCCTTTAAACGTGCTGCATATGCTCAGGTGATTGAGAAGTTAATCAAGGCAGGGGCACGCTCTGTGGCAGTAGATGTAGTTTTTAGTACACCAAGTAGTTACGGTGTTGAAGATGATCAAAAGTTGCGAGAGTCGGTGCAACGTTATGGAAGCAAAGTGACTCTGGCTGCACTCTACGAAGAATCTCAAACACATCAAGGTCAAGTCATGCAATTGACACAGCCCCGGCAAATGTTTCGTACTGGATCTGTCGCCATTGGTACTGTAAATTTCCCTCTAGAGGTAGATGGGAAAATTCACAAATTGGCCAACGAGTACTCCAAGGTGATCGATAAAGAAGATGCTTTAACAGTGAAGATGCTCTCTTTTGATGAAGCAACATTAAGAGCAGCCCAAGTAGATTATCCTCCACCTAAGGGCGATCGGATACATTTTCACGGACCAGAAGGAACATTTAACCAAATCCCCTTTTGGTACGTACTCGATCCAGAAAACTGGAACACCTATCTACAGCAGGGCAAGTTTTTTAAAGACAAAATTGTCCTGATTGGATCAACAGCGAAGACAGACAAAGGGGACGATTATCATTCAGTTCCGGCTATGGGCAATTGGTTGTATCCAGAGCGAATGTCAGGGGTGGAGGTTCACGCCAACGCGATCGCAACTTTAATGCAAGATAAAGCAATCACCGAAGCAATTAAGAATCCATTCATCCGTGGTTTATTTGTGCTTTGTTTAGTCAGTGGATGTGGGGTTATTATTGCCTTCAGAAAAAGAGGTATAACTAGATTTGTCGTTAGTATCGCCCTTGCCATCAGTTGGGGAGGTATTAGCTATCTCATCTTTGTCCACAATTTACTCATCTTGCCGACTGCGGTACCGGTGGTGGCGATCGCCATGATTGGATTGGCTTATCTGGGAACAGAAGTCTCCAGAGAAATTATCAGGAAAATCCAACTGGTCAATATTATGAACCAATTTCCCTCTGACCGTGTTGTTCAAGAAATCATTAGCCAGCAGGATGACTTGAAAGACTTGTTACAGAAAAGGGAGATGGCAGTATCTGGCAAAATCCTGGATGGACGCTACAAAATTGTCAAAGTTCTTGGTGCAGGTGGATTTAGCGAAACTTACATTGCTGAAGATATCAAACTTCCAAATAACCCTTTGTGTGTTGTCAAGCAGTTAAAACCAGCTAACAGTAAACCAGAGCAGTTGGAGATCGCCAGACGTTTATTTAGTTCCGAAGCTCAAGCTCTACAAAAACAGGGAAGTTACAAACAGATACCACAACTTTTAGCTTATTTTGAAGAAGATGAAGAATTTTATTTAGTTCAAGAATATATAATTGGTCATGCTCTGAGCCAGGAAATGTTGCCAGGTCAACGGCTTCTGGAAACACGAGTTATCGAGATTTTACAGGATTTATTAGAAACATTGGTATTTGTTCACAACAATAACGTTATTCACCGAGACATTAAGCCCAGTAACATCATACGACGAGACTCAGACGGCAAACTGGTTCTGATTGACTTTGGTGCCGTTAAAGAAGTCACAACACAAATCCTTGATCATTCAGAGCAAACTGCTTTCACCATTGGAATTGGCACTCGGGGTTATGCACCAAGTGAGCAGTGCTACGGACGTCCACAGTATAGTAGTGATATCTATGCAGTGGGCATGATTGGCATCAAAGCCTTGACTGGCATGGCTCCCCACGAGATAGAAAGAGATGCTAACTCAGAGTTGAAATGGGTTGATAAGGCATACGTCAGCCAATCTCTATCAGATATTCTTACTAAAATGGTGCGGGAAGACTTCCGACAACGTTATCAATCTGCATCCCAGGCGTTAGAGGCGCTCGCTAGGTTGAGTAGTCAACACAGCGAACGAAGTTTGCTTCAACACAAAGTGGGGAATATCTCTTTAGAAGAGATAGACACTCCCACCACACCTTGGACAGGAATATCCGAAGACAGTTCACAATCGGCTGTTTCTACATCTCTACTACCAAGTCGTTATGAAAATTCGATAGAAGACTGCCAGGATCTTCCGACTGATACACGCCCGTGATCCTCAGCCACCCTATGGCGAGCCGCCATAGGGCGAACCCGAACGGATCTTTCACGCCCTGGCGACGGGCGTTCCCGGAGGGTGAACAGTAAACAAGTAACTACTGATAACTGATAAGTGTTCACTGTTTGAATTCATGACTTCTACTAAACTGCTGGGCGTAGAATCTAGCGTAGCGATGCCCCAGGGTTAACAATTCTTCATGAGTTCCCGATTCGAGAATCTGCCCGCGTTCGAGAACTAAAATGCGATCGCACCGCCTCACCGTACTCAACCGATGAGCAATAATAAACACAGTTCGCCCCTCCATCAACCTTTCCAGTGCTTCCTGTACCAAAGCTTCCGACTCTGAATCTAATGCAGATGTGGCTTCATCTAAAATAAGAATTCTGGGGTTTAAAAGAACAGCACGCGCAATAGCAATTCTTTGTCGTTGTCCACCAGATAAATTTACCCCTCTCTCTCCCACCCACGTGTGATAACCATCGCTTAGTTGGGTGATAAACTGGTGAGCATTAGCAATCGAAGCTGCTTTCTCTACCGCTTCCATGTCAAAAGAATCTTGCCCGAAAGCAATATTTTGGGCAATTGTTCCAGAAAACATCATGGTTTCTTGGGGAACAATTCCAATTTGTCGCCGCAGACTATCGAGGGTAACATCCCGAATATCAACGCCGTCAATGAAGATTTCACCAGCAGTTGCGTCATAAAACCGGGGGAGAAGATTGACAAAAGTGGTTTTACCTGCACCGGAAGCACCGACAAGGGCGATCGCCTCTCCCGGCTGTGCCAACAAACTAATATCTTTTAAAACAGGTTCACCTGGTTTGTAAGCAAAAGACACACGACTATATTCCACCTTACCACTTACCGGGGGAAGCAACAGAGCATTTGGTTTTTCTACTACCGTTGGCTGAACCGCCAACAACTCAAAAACTCGGTCAACAGATGCCTCACCTTGTTTAAACTCATTGTAGTTGTTCGTAACGTGACCGATAGGATCAATTAACAACGCTGCTGCAGTCAGGTAGCTGAAAAACTCTGCCACCGTCAAGTTATCATTTGCAATTTGCGCTGCGCCAACGAATAGTAGTGTTAAAGCACTCACAGCTTCCAAAAATCCCACAATGGGAATTTGAATTGCTTTGAGCCGTTCCACTGAGTATTTCGCGCTCATTGTGCGTTCTGCTTCCCGGCTAAACCTGGCAGTTTCGTAATTTTCTGCAGCAAAAGCTTGTACTATGCGGATACCACTAACAACTTCCGTGAGTATTGCTGACAAATCTGAGATGCGATTTTGACTTTTAAGAGAGAATCGGCGTAACCGTTCACCAAACCAACCAATTAAAATACCCATCAGGGGTGCAACAATAATTATGGCTAATGTCAGTTGCCAATTCAGAGAAATCATATAGATGGGAATTGCAACTAACTGCAAAACGCAGGGGATAAAGTCGTGAAAGAGTTTGTGGACAACTTCCCCGACTCGATCAACATCTTCAGTGAGGCGGTAAGATAAATCACCAGATTTTGCAGTTTCAAAATAGCTGAGATTGAGCTTTTGTAGGTGTGAGTAAACTTTATTACGGAGATGGAAAGCAACTCTTAGTGCTGCTTTTGCCATGTAGATATCTTGCACGGACTGAAAAAAGCCTCGTACCAGAAAGACTGCTGCGATGATGGCAAGTTGTAGGGCGATCGCCTTCAAATCCCCCCCACCAAAGACAGTTGCAAATTGACGCACATATCTCAGAAGCGTCAAAGTTGCCAGGACATATCCTAAAATGCCAATGAACCCCTTAACGATAGTTTGCCATTGGGGTCGAATATACGGTAGAAGCTGCCAGTAGTTAGAGCGCGTTTTCAAGCTGTCACATCCACAAAAAGACTCTGCTTTGTTTGACGCTATTGGCTTTTGTGTAGTTTCTGAAGATGTAGAAAGAGAGAGAACAGGGAACAGGGAACAGGGAGGAAAGAAGGGGGGCGATTTTCTACGCCTTACACCCCTAATTGGTAATGGTGCCAAATCTCAGGAAACTTACAAAAAAACCATAATTTGTAGAGTGGGCACTGTTCACTCATGATACATGAATGACACAGGAAGGTAAGAAGTACTCACGTTACATTAAATTCTCTTGTAGTTCCTGAATATTTACTGATCTTATTATGTGCTTTCTTTCAGGAATATGGCTATTCCGCTTTGGATCATAATAGATAACAGTATGTAGAGGCCGTACCGTACAGTTTCTGCTGTATTGCTTTATCTCAAATAAAATGCACTTATGTAACGCCTCACAATCAGTGACTTCTCGGATAATTTTAATTTATACTTGAAAAAAAGAAACAAAATCCTGTGAAATTCGTATTAATTTACTGTGAAGTGCATCTACCAAAAAATTGTTTCTAAATTATGAGATCACATGGTGATGTTACCAAATCCCTTCACTCCCAGAAGACCAGTAGCCCCAGAACGTTTTGTCGGGCGGATATATGAAATCGCAGCTGCGTGCGCCTTGGTGAATGCTCGCGGACATGTAGCAATTTGGGGAGGTCCAGGAATGGGGAAGCGCTCTTTATTGGAAAAATTGGCTTCTCCCCAAACTATGGAAGAACATGGACTCGATCCATCTGTAGCTGTAGTTGTTCTTCTGAGTTGCGAGAGTATTACTCCCTTTACTCCCTATGGTTTTTGGGAAGAAGTCCTCAAAGAGATAAACGATAAGTTAGATCGTGGATCTCAATTGCAAGTTGAAATTGAAACATTTTTAGGAGAAGGTGGAGCAAGTAGAAATAGCCTGCGTCATGTGTTGAAGGAATTGGGGAGACAAAATAAATTTTTGTTGCTGTTAGTAGATGATTTTGACGTTGTCCTTTCCCCAAATGAAAAATACGCTGAGGCTGATATGGTAACATTTTTGAGCGAGTGTCGTAGTTTGGCTGTTCACTGTCACGAGAGTAAATATCTCTCAATGATTGTGACTTCACGCAAGCGCCTCAATGAACTTAATCCCACACTCAATTTAAACGCCTCTCCTTGGTTTAATCACTATCTCTTCCTTCATCTACAGCTCTTTACTGAACAGGAAGTAGAGGAACTACTTAAACCACTAACAACACAAATGACACTACAGTTACGAGAAAACATTTCTCAAATGGCTGGTAGACACCCAACCTTGCTACAAATTGCAGGCTTTCATCTATACAACCTTTTTAATTTTTAAGCATTGATCCAATGGAGGCTGAAAGGTATGAGAAAAATTAATGATGAGTTTGTCAGGGAGTTTGAAAGTAATACCAGACATATTTTCCAAATTATTTGGGAAAACTGCTGTGAAGAAGAACGGACATTATTAATGCTGATTGCTCTGTCTATTTCTAATGGTCGTCTGCACAACAACAAACAGTTTGATTTGAGTGGAATTGATCTTATCTTTACTCAAAGAGAGCGCGAATTGAAAAATTTGGAAGAACAAGGAGTTATCATTAGCAAAACAAGTATCGAAAACAAGCAATTAAAAAATGTCTATGATTTCACTTCATCGCTGATGGAGCGATTCGTCATTCAAGAAATTTGGAACACTGAAAATTTTGATATCCAAAAACGACAAAGGGTCTTTCTCAAATTGATGAGCCACGAGCAAGTCGATAAAGTCACAAGGTTTACGAATTGGCTCTGGCAACATAAAAATGAACTCTCTTCTGCTGTTGAAATATCTGGCAGACTGTTGGGGGGGTTACCATAAAAGCTGATTTTTCAGAGGTCATTTATCAAGAAAAAATAAAGTTAGTTTAGGAGCGAAAAGTAATGTGGATGCTCCTCACACTTAACTAACGTTGTGTTCAGCGAACCCTTTCGATATGATTTCTAACGAAAAACATCATCGAAGCAAGGCAACACCATGTTATATAGTGGTGTTTTACAGCAAAGCCATAACGTACTGGACTACTTAATCTTTACTTTATAAATAACCTCTTATAACGACTGCAAGACATGATTGAATAAAAGGCTAGAAAAGATTATGTATGATGCCAAATGTATGATACCAAACCCCTATATTGTTGGCATTCCGGTTAATGAGCCTAACAAATTTTTTGGTAGAGAAAGTCTGTTAAGTTTCATTGAAGACAATCTGAGACAGAATATAAAATTTATCTTGTTACATGGTCACAGACGTATCGGTAAGTCTTCTGTACTCAAACAAATTCCCAACAGGATTGCTCCAAGTGAGTTTGCTTTTGTTCATTATGATTTACAACATCACGCTCAATCAGATTTATGTGAGATTCTACATGATGTCAGTGAAGAAATTGTCAACCAACTGGATTTAAACCAAGATAATATCAAACTGCCGACACAGAAAGAGTTAAAAACTGATGTAAATATATTTTCTAGCCACTTTCTACCTCAAATTTATAAGAAAATAGGTGGAAGGAAGCTGGTGCTATTGCTAGATGAATTTGATGTTATCTGTGATGATACCAACAACATACTTGAGAAAGGTTTAGGTTTATTTCCTTACTTAGAAAAGCTTCTAAAACAGCAAGAGAAATTATTTATTATTTCGGTTGCTGGGCGACATCCCAGTGATTTAAAAAATTTGATTAAGCTATTTAGGAGTGCACCTTATCAAAAAATTGGTTCTCTAGATTAGCTAAGTGCTAAGCGGCTAATTCGTAACCCAACTCAAGGTGTTTTGGAATACGCCCAGGATGCCATCACAGCAATTGTAGAACTCACAGCAGGGCATCCTTATTTTATTCAAGTCATTTGCTTCAATATTTTATTGGTTGCAAAAAATAATAAAAACTGGATAGTCACTCGTACGGATGTGGAAAATGTAATAGAAAAAGCAATTGAGCAGGCAGAAGGTGGACTAGCATGGTTCTGGGATGGATTAACTATTGCAGAGAAAGTCGTTTTGTCTGCTATAGTAGAATCACAAAACAATGCTATTCATAAAGTTCAAAGATATCCAGAAGAACCCTTATCTTTACTTAAAAATTATGGAGTTATCCAAATAGAAGAACTGGTTCAAGCTATCAACCAACTAGCCAAAAAAGGTTTCTTGGATAATACAGAACGTAGAGTCAAAATTGAATTTGTCCGTCTTTGGTTAGCGCGAAGACACCCACTAAGGCAAGAAATACGGGAATTGGAGAAGTTTGAAGAAGAAGAAGTTCATGCTTTGTGCAAAGCAGCTAGTCAACAGAATAAAAAAGAAAAAAAGCAACAAGCACTCGATATTTATAACCAAGCCTTAGCATTGAATCCCAATCATTTTCCCACTTTGGTACCACTAGCTAAGCTAAACTTGGAATTAAAAAATTTCGACAAAGCATTACAACTTTACGAACGAGCAAACCAAGTTGATCCGATAAGTAATAAAGAAGCACTTTTAAGTGCGTTGGAAAGATATGGTAGTGAGTTGACAACACAAAGACAGTATACACAGGCAAAGATCCAATACAACAGAGTTTTGGAACTTCAGCCTGATAGAATATCAGCACTGCAAAGACTGAAAGAAATTAAAAGTTTCGAGTCTCCAAGCCCTTATCAGTCTATAAGTAACAGCAATTACCAGGTTGAAATTAAGAACAAATTACAGACGATTTCAGCACAGGAAATTCCTTTAAAGAGGATTGCAGCACTAGCAGGAACAATTGCCCTTGTGAGTCTTGCTAGTGGACTTGTCTTTTATAGGTGGGCAACTCCTTGTCGTCCAGGTCAATATAAAGTAGTTAATGGTATTTTTTGTGTGGCGGGTATTACGCAACAGAATAATATCACGAATAATATTAGTCAGGGCGATCGCACTCTCTTTCCCA
>NZ_CAWPKW010000146.1:0-525 GCF_963888615.1 Brasilonema octagenarum UFV-OR1
ACTTGCTCAAACGGTACAAAAATTGAATCCCCTCAATTCCTCAAACAGTCTCTCAACGCCATCAAGAAAGCAAGTAGACAGCACTCCAAAAAGCTAAAAGGGTCAGTTAACCGAGAACGGGCAAGGAAAAATTTAGTACGCAAGCATGAGGATATTTCTAATACTAGACGTGACTGGTTTTGGAAGTTAGCTCACGACCTAACTAATAAGTTTGATCTGCTGTGCTTTGAGACACTGAACCTTAAGGGGATGCAACGTCTTTGGGGTCGCAAAATCTCAGACCTAGCTTTTGGAGAATTCCTGCAAATCCTAGAATGGGTTGCTAAAAAGAAGGGCAAGCAAGTTGTATTCGTGGATGAGTGGTATCCATCCAGTAAGACTTGCTCTAATTGTGGACACGTATTAGAAAAATTGGATTTGTCAGTTAGAGAGTGGTGTTGTCCCTCTTGTCAGTCAGTAAACGGGAGAGACGAGAACGCAGCTAAGAATATTTGTGCAGTTGGGGCATCAACTGCTGGGTTAGGC
>NZ_CAWPKW010000147.1:0-8763 GCF_963888615.1 Brasilonema octagenarum UFV-OR1
CGCACGAATCGAGCGAACGCGTAAGCGTGTCCCTTTGGGACTTACAAAGTAGCGTCTGGGCAGGAGATACGCGTAAGGGTGTCCCTTTGGGACTTACAAAGTAGCGTCTGGGCAGAGGAGATACCCGGAGGGGTTTTGTCTCGTGTAGCCGCGATTTATAATCGCCAGGATTGAACCAAATGTTACTTTCTTGAGGCGGTTTCTCCAGAACATTGCGCGATAAGCCAGAGGCGAGAGGCGATCGCCTCTCGCCCCTGATTTTTCATGTCAGCTAATCACGGGAAAATCTCACGAACCTTAGATGAAAATGTATTTCCCCTACAGCCTTACACCCCTTTTTCATCTCAGTTTCTATACAAATAGCCTGATCAGAAAATTCCTTGAACGTATTGCGCTATCCTTCCCTACCCTCAGCCGCAGGCGGGGTAGGGAAGGATAGCGCGGCGTATTGGTCGTCCTCGTGTTCATGGGAATAAATTTAAACTCAACGACGAAACTTCATGGTGGACACCTGACAAAATGTTAGAGATACTCGACCTAAAATTGGGGCGAATGCGCCTACGTCTATGGTGCAATCTCCATTTCCAACACTCTGCCAAGATCAACATGGATTTGATTCAAGTTGAGCGACTTGACGAAGGGCTCATCCGAACAGCTAAACCTTTATGGCTGATCTGGGTAGGTGAGGGAATACCCGAATTATCCCAAATTTGGCGTCAGTATCTACGTCGCTTTGCCGTGGACCACTGGTATCGATTTGCCAAGCAACGCCTTCACTGGACACTACCTAAGTTGGGTACAACAGAGCAATGTGGTTTGAGTCGAGAGGAGCTATTATGCTCCGTCCCTCTCAGTTAGATCCGGACGTGCCCGTTTCCGTGCATCCGGCTCCCGATGTTCTAAGGTTTCCCCTTGCTCATGTGGATGTAGTTGTGACAACTTTGATGTATGGCTAGAAGATTGTTTGCTTTCCAGTTCTGGTGGTTACCATCTACATGATGTAGGTGGATTGTTTCACCTGGTAGCATCTTCATGCCGCAGTGACCACATGCATGGTTTTGCCGTTTTAAGGCTTTAGAGGTTTCGCCATCGTAGAGCTTGCTGTTACGCTCGCTCCAGTACTGGATGTCTCCGTCGTACGGTGATTTGTTACCTTTGACCATGACATATTTTCTTTCGGAGCAAGAAACTGCTGGGAATGCTTTGTTAGTCAGCGTTGCGCATGACCATCTGTCATTCTTTGTTTCTTTGTTGAATACCTTGAATGCTTTGCGTCTGGTGAACCATAGTGAGAACCGTGCTCCATCCATTTTGCAGAAGCGGTGGTAATTCCTCCATCCTCTAACCAAGGGGGCTAATTTCTCAGCTTTTACCTCGGAACCATAATTAGAGCAGTTGACGATAGTTTTTACTTTTTGACGGAATTTCTTGAAGTTCTCCAGCGAGGGAGTGCTTCTTACTTTCCCGTTGTTCTGTACCTTGAAGTGCCAGCCTAAAAAGTCGAAACCATCTGTCGATGCGGTTATCTTGGTTTTCTTCTCACTGATTTTCATTCCTCTTTCTGCTAGGAATTGGCTTATCTTTTCAAGTATTTCTTTTGCATTATCTTTGGGTTTAAGAAAAATTACCATGTCGTCAGCGTAGCGGACGGTTGGTTCTATTATCTTGTTAGGAGATGTCCTATCGGTTATCTTTGACCCTTGGTTGTGATACCTGTGGACACTTTCTATTCCATTGAGTGCAATATTAGCTAGTAGGGGACTTACCACACCACCTTGGGGGGTTCCTTGTTCTGGAAAGTTGGGATGTATTCCGGCTTTTAGGCATCGAAAGATACCAATTTTCATCCCTTTTGGTGCTATCAAGTTATCCATGATAGTTGTGTGGCTTATCCGGTCGAAGCATTTTTCGATATCGAGTTCTATTACTCGCTTTTCTATTCCATTTGCGTAGGAGTTTAGGCTGTTGAGGACTTGTCTCTGTGCATCATGTGCTGAGCGTCCTGTTCTGAATCCATAGCTCCGTGCATGGAATGTTGCTTCATGTGCTGGTTCTAGAGCAAACTTTGCAAGGCATTGCCATGCTCTGTCTGTGATAGTGGGGACTTTTAAAGTCCGGAATGTTCCGTCCTTTTTAGGTATCGGGATTTCCCGTAATCTGTTATGATGCCAATTAGAGTAATTGAGCTTGAGGTGTTCCTCAAGTGCAAGGCGTTCTTCAAAGTTGAGGGACGCTTTGCCATCAATACCCGCAGTCCTCTTACCAGCATTAAGCTGAGTTACTTGACGTATAGCCAATAGCCGTGCAGCTTTGGATTTCAGAATCAGTTTCTGAAGTGACCGCGCTTTCCGCATGTCTCCTGCTTTAACTGCTTTGAACACTCTAACTTGTAGGCGGAATAAATTGCGCCGGAATTTCTTCCAGGGTAATTTGCTCCAAGATTCACTAGTATTGCTACTGTGTCTAATCATGCTCTGACTCCTAAGAATGTTTTCTGAACACCTTACAGCAATTACGCCGTATCCTACCCGTGTTAGGAGGTTTACACCTCTCGTCTGGTTTACCTGAGTTTTCGACCTTTCTCAAGACTCCTAACCCGTTTTTCTTCGTTCCCTAGATTAGATTGTTTTGTGTATTTTAGGTGTAACCACTTCAACCGTTAGAACCCCTTGTTCTTGTCGCTTGCTGGACTAACATCGACGGGGTTTTGTCTCTAACGAAGTCAGGGGTTTTTATGTTATGCCCTGCTTTACTTTGGGTTGCTTTTTTAGGTTCTGTCTCACCTTGTACACTCCCTGTTAGCGCCAGTGTCAGCCCATAACTGCCGTCTGATTGCGCCCTGCTTCCAGCTTCACTCTGCAAAATTCCGAGTTTGCTCGGTGTGGACAGGTAAGGAGTCACTCCTGAACTTGGAGGATAGGGCTTTCACCTACATCTTTTGTCTAGAGTTCAGTCAAAAATGATTGACTGGATATCTTATTTTGCGGATTTTAACCGTGATTCAGATATCAACGAATCGCACAGCCCAGAAATACCCAACTCGTTATACCTTTTTACCAGTGCGTAAATCCATGTTCTGCTATAGCCCGTTATTTCCCCTACTTCCTCTGTTTTCTTGCCTTGCGCTAGTAACCATATAATTTGATACTGACGTAAAGTCTGCCGGGGGAAGCAACCCAAGCGGCGAGCGTTACGACTTTCTATTCCGTCCTTAGCTTGTTTGTAAAGTTGCTCTAATTCAGAGATATTTAAATGCTCGGCTATACTGATTCGTTTTGGCATAAGTCATATTTTTACTTTCTTTTTTTTTCGTAAGCGATTATGCGGACATGATATAACGGGAGCTTCTAAGAGTCAAAATTAAGTTGTCTGTACTCCATTCCAACCCCAAGCTTCTGGCTTCATAGGCTGGGCATCCCCTAAGCTTCCACCAGCAGACACCATGAGTCCCACGGCGTTTAATGCTCGTTGCAAGATATTACGAGCCGCGTTTTCGTCTGTGTCGATGACCGCATTGCATTTATGGCATTCATGAGTACGTATCGACAGGGTTTTAGGTACTTTCGCCCCACAATTTGAACAATCCACAGTTGTGCCATAAGGATTAACTTTAACAAGGTGAACGCCGCATCTGACTGCCACTGCTTCCAGCTTGTTAATGAAACTACCCCAAGCCACATCTAGGATTGATTTACCCAAAGGAGTGCGAGCTAAACTTCGGATATTCAAGTCTTCAACTGCAATTAAGTCATAGCGTTTAACCAGTTTGTGTGCCGTATTGTAGTGAAAATTTTCTCTCACCCGCCCCACTCGTTGGTGAATGCGAGCAATCTTGTTTTGCAGCTTCTTGTAGCCATTAGACCCTTTGTGCTTGCGGGATAAAAATTTTTGTTGTCGGGCTAAATGATTTTGTGCAGTGCGGTATGGCTTGCTTGGGGGCACTGTTTCGCCCAATGATGTGGTCAGAAATTCTTTTAATCCTACATCCACGCCAACAGTAGATTTCACTTCATCTAATGGCAATGGTGATGGCACTGTGTCATCTTCTAGGGACAAGCACACATACCAACCATCCGCTTTTTTGACTATCGTTGCCTGTTTGAGATTAAACCCGACTGGTAATGGTCGATGCATGATTACGGGCATTAAGCCAATCTTAGACAAACGCAATACTCCGTTCTCTAAAAAAGCCCCTGCCTTGGGATTATTGACTCGTGGAAACACGAAAGAACGCATTTGTCCCGACTTCTTAAACTTCGGTCTGCCTCCCCTTTTGCCACTCTTGTCGGGAAACAACCATTTCTTCCAAGCCTTATTCAAGCGTTGTAGATTAACTTGCTGAGATTGTACCCAAACATTCTTGTAATTGGGAAACAACTGTTTTGTTTGCTTCAGGTCTGACTGCTGAGTCACGTAGTGCTAGTCCATCGCCTGCGCGAAGTCATAGCCCTCACTGGTTTTACCCGCTTTGAAGCCGCAATGCCAAATATTGAGGGTGAAATCGACGAATTAGCGATTAATGTCCGTCGCGCTGCCCTTGATTTTGAAACAAGCTGGATACCTGCCATTGAAAACAAAGGCGAAGGTGTCTTTATCTCGTTTCATAAGCAAGTCATAGAGGAATGGTTCAAGCGCGATGCGGTGAAGAAGCGGGCGGAAGATTTAAACCGTGGTTTTCTCAAATGGCTTGATAGCAAAGGAATTCCCCGGGATAAAGCCACATTCCCAGGTGTAAAATACATCATGCTGCACTCGCTATCTCACTTGTTGATTACAGCAGTATCCCTCGAATGCGGCTATGCTGCGAGTGCCATCCGTGAACGCATTTATGCAAGCGATTCTGGGTATTGAATTTTACTTTATACAGGTTCTTCAGGTTCTGAAGGGACTTTGGGTGGTTTAGTAGAAGTTGGTACACCCATTGATTACCATCTCGGAAAAGCCCTGGGGTTAGGAAGACTTTGCTCGAATGACCCGGTTTGCGCTCAACACGAACCGGAGAACCCCCGCGAAGAACGCTTTCTGCACGGTTCTGCGTGTCACGGGTGTTTGTTAATTGCTGAAACATCCTGCGAACGCCGCAACGAATTTCTTGATAGTGCACTCGTGGTGAATACAGTTGAAGAATTAGACGCTGCATTCTTTCCAGATGATATTTTTGCCGATGACTTTGTGACTAGTTAATTAGCTACCCCCAAAACCAGCGTTTTATCTAGCTACTTGCCGCACCTAAAAAAGTTACAAAAAAATTGACAAATTTATATCATTCACTTGAATCAATCCATAAAATAATATATTTTAATAGCATAAAATACTAAATACATAAAAATTCTTAACTCGCAACATCAAATCCTTGAGGAGAGGCAGAAAGCCTAAGGAGTGAAAAGCAAACTATGCCAAACTTTTAGGGTTACTTTGCCGCTTGTTGTACCGAACTCTAAATTTTACCGATACTTATGGTAGCGCGCACTCTTACACAAAAGCCCCAGATAAAATCAGGAGAAGATTGCGACTGTTTAAATCTACCTTTTACCAAAACGCGCGGGTGCAAAGGTGCAGATTTTGTTGGGGTTTAGGAGGGACTTTGAAAATGTACTTATTGTACACCAAGCAAACAGAGCCAAAAGAATACTCACCGCCCTCACCTCATGTTTGATACAGTGGTCAACAATAACGTGGCGGGTTTGGTGCCGCCATTAATTTTACCCTAACACCCCTAATTGTTGATTGCAGTAATCCTAAAGGTGCGTTACCCTACCTTCTTAGTTGGGGAAGTCAATATCGCAACTAACACCTATGTCCTCAATAAATTTTTGCAGCAAAAGTAGATTTTTTCTATGACTCAGCCTTCTTCTCAAAAGCAAGCCGAGCAACAGTTGAATCAGTCAAAAGGGCTTCAAGAGTCTGCTGATCCGAAGCACAGGCCACAGGAATGGAGTTTGAAAACCAAGGCAATAGCTTGGGCTATGCTTGTTAGTATGCTCCCTGTGCTGACAGTAGGGACAACTACTTACTACTTTGGTAGCCAGTTGACAGCCAAACAGATTTCCCAAGCAAGACAAGCAGATACCACAAGTCTGGCAGAAGCTGAACTTGGACTACATAGACTGCTGTCACTGCTGTTAATTGAAACGGGGGTGACGGCAGTATTGGCAGGTGCGATCGCTGCAATTTTAGGGATTCGCGCCATTCGTCCAATCCTGAACGCCGCCTCAGTCTCTACCACTATGGTGAATAGGTTACGTCGAGAAAGCGCGGATTCTGGCACCTCCATCGTCAGCAAAGATGAACTGGCTGTCTTAGAGACAAACATCAACTTCGTCAAAGAACAGCTTCCGGATTTACTCTGGAAACAAGAAGCCGAAGCCGAACGCTCCCAGGTGTTTCACAACATTAGCCGCGGTATTCGCCAATCACTCACTCAAGAAGATATTTTGCGAACCACTGTAGAAGAAGTTCGCAAGGCTCTAAGAATTGACCGCGTTGCCATCTTTCGTTTTGATTCTAACTTGGATGGAACTTTTGTAGAAGAATCTGCAGCACCTGAGTTGCCAAAAATCCTATGGACTACCATCTCAGACCCCTGTTTCCAAACAGGGTATGTCGAACAATATCGAAATGGTCGTGTTCGTGCTATTGATGATATCTATCAAGCTAATCTCACTGATTGTCATATTGGGTTGCTAGAGCGATTTGCTGTAAAATCTAATCTAATCGCACCCATTCTCAAAAACAACCAGCTATTTGGCTTATTGATTGCACATCAGTGCTTTGAACCTCGTACATGGCAGCAGTATGAGATTGATTTGTTTGCTCAAATAGCGGCACAAGTGGGATTTGCTCTTGACTACGTTAAGCTCTTAGAACGGATAGATACAAAAGCCGATCAAGCTCAAGCATTTATAAATATTACCCGCCGCATTCGAGAATCGCTCAACGAAGAGGATGTCCTCAAAACCACTGTTGAAAAAACCCGCAAAGCAATGAGCGCTGACCGAGTACTGGTTTATGGGTTTGACAGCAATTGGTATGGAACTGTGATTGCAGAATCAGTGCTTCCAGGTTTTCCCAAAGCGTTGCGAGCCAAAATCAAAGACCCCTGCTTTGCTGAGGGCTATGTGGAAAAGTACCGATTTGGTAGAGTTCAAGCTACCAATAACATTTATGAAGCTGGTTTGACTACTTGTCACATTAGCCAACTCGAACCGTTTGCTGTTAAGGCAAATTTGGTTGCGCCCATTCTCAAAGATGACCAGTTATTTGGCTTATTGATTGCGCATCAGTGTTCAGGACCTCGTGATTGGCAGCAGTATGAAATTGATTTATTCACCCAAATAGCTACGCAGGTGGGATTTGCTCTCGACCATGCCAGACTCCTAAACAAGGTAGAGCAGGCGTACCAATCTGCTGAAGCGACCTCTTACGAGCAGCGTGAACAAAAAGAAGCACTCCAGCTCATGGTACTTGAGTTGCTCAGAGGTAGTCAAACATCTGTCCAAACCCTTTCAGGTGAGGCTCTTAGCCAGGTTGAGTCCCTTACTGGTGCCTACAATCAAATTCAAGCGTTAGTTGATTCGGCTATGGAAATGCTGATTTGTGCCCAACAAGCAGAACTGCAAGAGCAGCAGCTCACTCAGGCAGTACACGATGGACATTCGTCGATAGACCCGATTTTAGAAAACTTGTGTGATGTCCAAGTAAAGGTTATGGAAGCTGTCGAGAAGGTCGAGCGTCTAGACCAACCTTTTCAAAAGTTCTCCCAGCTCGTGGGCCTCATTAGTCATATAGCATTTCAAATAAAGCTCCAAGCTATGAATACAGTACTTGAAGCAAGTCGCACCACAGAAGGTGGTGAACAATTTGCTTGGCTCGCTGACCAAGCACTTTCTCAAGTGCATCAATTAGAAGCGAGTATTGCAGAAGTACAATTACTCGTTCCAGAAATTCAGACACAAGCCAATGAAGTAGTTGCTGTTATAGAATACGGGGCAGAACAGGCGATGAGGGGGATTAGATTGGCGCAGGAAACTCAGGAGAAGTTCAATCAGATTATTATGCTCAGTGAGCAAATGAAAAAACTGGTCGAGGAACTTGTCCAAACTGCTCCTGTCCAAGCAAAAACTTCAACCTCAGCAAGCCAATCTATTCTAGAAGTTGTCAGTATTGCCAGCAAGACTTCGGAACAAGTCCTGGCAGTAGCTAAGTCTTTAGACAAGCTGTCAACACTCGCACAAAATCTACAGGAGGATGCTGATTGACATTCCCACCACGCTAAAGGTGCCGGGATTCTCCAAGACTAAGCCAAGTCCGGTGACATCCCATAGACTCAATTAAACAAGATTGCAAAAGTAACAATTGCCACTCTTGCAGGGAAAAGGCAAAAGTTAAAAGGGAAAGGTTTTTTATATTTTTCCCCTCTTACACCCCTTACACCCTGCCCTCCCGGCGTTGACCATCTATAATTTGGCAAGAGCGATCGCCTGGTACTCAGCTATATCCGTTGCCAGGTAGATTAGGACATGAACTTATGAGAAAAAACGGACATCACCAGACTTTCACACGCCTGTTAAGCGTTAAGCGTTCCTTACTATACCTACCCACCTCATTAAGGACTGGTCGAGCGTGCGCTTTTTCAGTGTCCACAATTGGTTGGGGTTTGAATAGCAATACATTTGATTCTGACTTCTGGCTTGGTGACTTGGTGAGACCAGTGCTGCACAGAGAAGTGCCTTGCGGAGCCAGTACTGCAGGAGGGTTTCCCTC
>NZ_CAWPKW010000148.1:0-8521 GCF_963888615.1 Brasilonema octagenarum UFV-OR1
GTCCCTTTGGGACTCAGGGCTCAGGAGATAGCTTCGCCGAACGTCCGAACGGGAACAGGAAAGAAGCAATAAAGGTGTACTGAGTTTTTTAAGCACAAAGTGCAGGCACTTTCACAAAAATCAAATAAGAATTCTATAGAAATTAATTTGATTGAATCTTGAATTATTTTTCCACTTTTTTTTACTCAATAGGCAAACTCTGCCTAAGAAAACTATAATTAACCAGATGATTCTGTTTTTGTGGGAATAATCTTTGGATGAGAAATAAGAGTCTGGCTGTGGGATTGAAACAAGTTACAATCATTCCTGCCACGTTACTAGCGATTGTAATAAATACAACAGCAGCTTTTGCTCAAGCTAATAAGTTTTATAATCCGATTTCTATACCTGTTGGTAATCAAATTAACGACACACTCTCTGACAAAGACATTCCCACTGGTCAAGGCGGATTTGCCCGTGATTACATGGTGAAGTTGAATAAGGGCGATAATTTAGTAATTGATTTGGCGTCTGAGAGTTTTGACTGTATGGTTACACTGCTATCATCCAATGGAACAACAGTAGCAGAAAATGATGATGGTCCTGATGGTACCAGCAATTCCCTACTTTTTACCCGGATCGTGGAAACAGATAATTATGTGATTCGCGTACGCTCTTTTGGAGAAACTGGAATTGGACTTTTTAGACTTAAGGTGACACGACTACAGCCAGCGAAATGAAATTATGAATTCCAAATTATTGCAAATTATGAATGACAAAACTTTTTGATAATTTACAATTCATGCTTTTCCAAAATAGTTAGTACACAAAGAAATAAAGCTTCAGTCCACTCAACAACCGCGCCGTAAGTATCTCCTGTATGTCCACTTAATTTATGGTTAAACCAGGCACCAGTGAGAGTGGCGATCGCACTTCCAGCAAGTACCGTTGCCAAAACGAAAAACAAACGTTGTTTATCGAAGACTATTTGTAAACCACTTAAACCTATCATCAATAACAGTCCCGGTAACAAATCCCTATAGGAACAAATAGCTTGTTTGTGAAAGGCACCTTTACCAGTTGGTTTGAGGTAAGGATAACGCAAAATTGCCAGTTGTTGACCCCAGCGTCCCCACCCACAAGCAGCCATCAAAGTTAACCAACGGTTTTTACTTAAATCTGTTAACGCGGCTGTTTTCATTAATATCAAGGCAATTGCTGCCATAGCCCCAAAGGCACCTGTAGCACTATCTGCCATCACCTCTAGTCGCCGCTTTGGATCACCCACTGCTAAACCATCCGCAGTATCCATTGCTCCATCTAAGTGTAGTCCACCAGTCATAAAAATCCAAAGACATACCACCAAAACGCTGCGAGTCAGTATCGGCACACCCAAAAAATTCATGCCAGTGTCTAATACCCCTAAAATTCCGCCAATGATTAACCCTACTTGCGGTGCGAGTCGCGACACCCTCGTGAAGTTTAACTCATTTACATATGGGAGAGAAATGCTAGTATAGAATATAACAGAAGCGTAAAGCTCTAACAGTAGTTGTTTCCACCACTGGTACTTGTTAATCATGTTTATCACATTAATGAACAGTTTTTGTACTTTATTCCTAAAACATTACACTGTTAATTTAGGTACATATATGGAGATAAATGTTTAAAGGTTTAGATAAGATTTACACTTTATACAAAGTCATCGGAAAAATTTTGTTATTCTTGTCTTAGTGTTAAGGTTTCATTTAATATTTTTAACAGTTTTCTGTCATGGCTTAAGCACTAACAATTGTAGGACTTACGCACGAGTTACGAAACAACAAGATTGTGAGATTGCGCACTCCTCCTCGCAATAACACAACTACGTTATTTTTGCGTAAATCCTGAGTTGAACTCACTTGCAGTTTAGTACTGCTGATAATTAGAAATTCGTTATTACAGCTTTTTAGTTATTCGCTCTACAGATCCCATATTTGATTAAAATGTAGAGGGTAAAGAAGCTGTTGCCTTAAGCGAAACGATTTTAGATTTTAGATTTGAAATTTTAGATTGGGGGCCCTTTCGGTACAAGCCTCGTCCTTCGGTGGACGGAATCAATTCTTCAATCCCAAATCCCAAATTCTTCAAGCTCCTCACCTTTAGGGTGGAGTCAATCCAAAATCCAAAATCCAAAATCCAAAATTGGTTGGCTGCTTGACTGCGTTACATCTCACCTGCGCTCTTGAAGTTGTTTGATTATGACTCATCATCTACCTAATGCGAAGATACCAGCTCCGTGCATTATCAACACAGGCGTTGTTGTGAAGAAACTTGATATGCGACGATTGCTGTCGGATTTAGGTCGTGTCCGCTACATCTACACTTACCAAGGTCAGTTGCAGAGTGAGGGTGAGGGAGATGTTATGGAAGTGTTTGCCAATCCACAACGCTCTACCCTAATCGCAAATCATGCTCTTTACTTGAATATTTCCAGTTTTGATTACTTGGAACTCAAACAGTCAAAAGAAAAAGAAACTTACTTTGACTTAGTACAAGAGGGGGTGTGTCTGCGACTGATTCCCCTCTCGACACCCGCTCAAGAACGCCAACAGCGTTCCTTGAATATCAACGATCTAGAGGTGATGATGGAGCAGGTGCTATCAGCTAGATGGGATGCGGAATTTGATGACGATAACTCCGATTTGCTGTGAGGCTTCCTCAGTTATCGTTTCTGTTTTTGCTCAAAGGTTTCACAGCTAGTTAAATTAGGATAACCAGTGAGCTAAAAAGCTGACGCTGAGTGCTGAGCGTTTGATAAAGGTTAATTCTATCTTGAGTGCAAAATTTTCTTTTCAACATCTTGCCAGCTGTAGCCAAACCAAAGCTAGAGCCGGGGTTTTTTTTACTCCTCATGGTCCGTTGGAAACTCCACGATTTATGCCAGTGGGGACTTTGGCAAATGTCAAAACTTTAACTCCAGCCCAACTCCAGGATACAGGAGCACAAATGATATTGTGCAATACTTATCATTTGCACCTCCAACCAGGTGAAGCAATTGTGGCTGGAGGTGGAGGACTGCACAAATTTATGGGCTGGAATGGTCCAATTCTGACTGATTCCGGTGGGTTTCAGGTTTTCAGCTTGAGCGAAATGCGAAAAATCAGTGAAGAAGGTGTCACGTTTCGCTCACCCCATGATGGTCAAATTATTAACTTAACACCAGAACGCTCGATTGAGATTCAGAATATTCTGGGAGCAGATGTGATCATGGCGTTTGATGAGTGTCCGCCCTACCCAGCCAGTCGGGAAGATGTGGAAGCAGCGACGCAACGAACTTACCGTTGGCTAGAACGTTGTGTTGTGGCGCATCAACGTAGTGATCAAGCATTGTTTGGTATTGTACAGGGAGGAGTGTATCTTGATTTGCGCTGTGATGCGGCTATTGCTTTAACAAAGTTAGATTTGCCGGGATATGCTATTGGTGGCGTGAGTGTCGGCGAACCGCCTGAACTGATTGCAAAAATTGTCCAAGCAACAGCGCCACTGCTACCACCAGAAAAACCGCGTTACTTGATGGGTGTCGGGACTTATCGGGAGATAGCGATCGCGATCGCCTCAGGTGTAGATTTATTTGACTGCGTGATTCCCACTCGCTGGGCGAGACATGGTACAGCGATGGTGCAAGGCGATCGCTGGAATTTAAAGAATGCAAGGTTTCGTGAAGATTTTACGCCTTTAGATGAAACATGCCCTTGCTACACGTGTCAAAACTTCAGCCGTGCGTATTTGTCTCATTTGGTGCGATCGCAAGAAATTTTGGCTTACACCTTGTTAAGTATTCACAACATCACTGAACTCATTCGCTTTACCCAAAGAATACGCAAGGCAATATTAGAAGACCGATTTCTTACAGAATTTGCCCAATGGCTGACTCCAGAAAGTGGCGAGTGTTCAGTAGATAAAGACTCAGGACTAATAGAGGACTAAACCGTGTTAAGATACTTGTCAATTCTGAAAGCTGTGTTGGATAGGTGGATTTAAAAAATTATGGAAGCAGCATTGTTGTTAGCAAAATTGCCTGAAGCTTACCAAATCTTCGACCCTCTGGTAGATGTTCTACCACTCATTCCTTTGTTCTTCTTGTTGCTGGCTTTCGTTTGGCAAGCAGCGGTTGGTTTTAGATAAAATTGGTGGGCGCAATTATCGCGTTTTCGCCATTATAAAAATATGAGATATCAAGTGGGGTGGGCATTGCCTACCCCACTTTTACAGCAGTTTTGAATCGGGTAGAACAGAGGTTCTGACATCTTGCACCAGAGTCAAAAACCGGGTTTCTTGAGAATGACACCACTTAAAAAGCTTAACTTTTCGTTGATAAACCCGGTTTTTTAGGTCTTGTTGAGAATGCTTTGTGCATTTAGCACGTGTTTGTAGTTTATGCAAATCAAAAGAAATAAGTCTTACAGAAAGTGACATTTATTAATATTACGTAATAATATAAAACAAGAGATAATACATCATTCTTAAAGCTAGTCAAAACTTAGCTTCGCACTCAGGCTTACAGTAAAAGAGGTATCAGGCATGGGTAATATCACATTCGTCAAAGAAAATAAAGAAGTCGTAGCGGCAAATGGTGCGAATCTACGGCTCAAAGCCATGCAAAACAACGTAGATATATATAAAGTCTTTGGCAAGATGATGAATTGTGGAGGCAACGGTCAATGTGGCTGCTGCGTTGTCGAAGTCGTCGAAGGAATGGAAAATCTTTCACCCCGTACAGATACGGAAAATCGATTATTGAAGAAAAAGCCTGAAAACTGTCGTCTTGCTTGCCAAACCTTAGTTAATGGTCCAGTTAGTGTGGTAACAAAGCCTTAAGGGTGAATAATTAGCAGGTAAGAAATAACTCCTTGAACCTGAGATAATGATATCCTTAAATTGTCTAGTGGATATCATTGAGAGGCATTCTTTCCATGCAAGTTAATGACCTGGGGTTCGTGGCGAGCATTTTGTTCGTTTTAGTCCCCGCTGTTTTTTTACTCATTCTTTACATCCAAACTGCTAGCCGCGAAGGCTGATTAACAGGAAAAAAGATAGTTAAGACCTATTTTGTCAATCACACGAAAACCCCCACACTTGCCTGTGTAGGGGTTTTGTTTATCAACCGCAGTAACTTTAATCTACCGTCCGCGCTAATAATACAGGACAGGTAGCATTAACTCGAACATAGTCAGATAAAGAAGATCCCAAAAGTCGGTCTATATCGACCAAATTCTTGGCAATTGAAGGACGCCGATCTGGAGAACCGAGCAATAATAAATCTATCTTGCGTTCATCTGCCAAGCGACAAATTTCTTCACCTGGTTTACCACTGCTGATAAAACAACGAGCTGGCACGCCATATTTTTTAGCTTCTGCATAAGCTGCAGCTAAAATAGGATTTTTTTCTGGACTAATTTCAGTGATTTGAGATTCTTTGCCGCGTAAATCTGTGCTAACATTAGCCAGAATTAACTCTCCTCCCTTAATATCTCGTAGCAAGAATAAAGCCAAACTCAAGCAACGTTTTGCAACATCAGAGTTATCCATTGCCACCATAACGCGCTTGACTGTTTTGACATAAATGTCATCTTTCACCAGCAACATGGGGCGAGAAGATAATTGAAAAACGTACTGACTGACTGAGTTTGATAAAATCGATTGCAACCGCTTGAGTCCGCGTGAACCCATAATAATCAAGTTAGCGTCGATTTCGTCCGCGACCTCGCAAACAACACGTTTAGGATCACCTTGCCGTAAAATCGAAGAAACTTTGCTGGGATCTAAGTTCAAATACTGGATTGCATTAGCCAGAATTTTGCCACCCTCTTCCCACTTTGTTGTCATAGCTTCAGCAGAAGATAGGTGGGGAACAACATGCAAAACTGTAACTTTTGACCGTTGAATTGAGGGGACGTCTGCCAAAGTTTTGAGCATTTTTTCTGCATGACCCAATCCAGAGACAGCTAGCAAAATTTTTTCTATCATCATGGCGTCTTGTTGTTCAGGTTGCTTTGGGAATTAGCCATTGGTCATTAATCAATAGTCAATAGTACAAGTCCTGAAAGAATGACAATTGACAATGACATTTAAGTTTATTTACGCCTAGTTACCTAAAGTTCCAACTAGGCTTCATTAATTTCAGCTTACTCTTAATTCTGACTGATGAGCTTAACGAATAATTATTAAATTTATTAGTTTTAATCTATGTTTACTATTTTTCATTAATGAATTAGTTAAGTATTGCAAAGAAGTGATAATTTTTGATAAAAAATTAAGTTTGCTATAGGATTTTTCTTTGATTTTTGCTCAACTAAGTACAATTTATGTTAACCAGTTATCAGTTATCAGTTATCAAGCAATTGATAACTGATAACTGTTCACTGTTCCCTGTTCCCTGTTCCCTCTAGTCGCAATGACTGGTGCATAAGTTGATTTCAGTTTCATCTATAAGAATTATGTATAAATGTTTTTCATATAAGTAAGTAGTGTAGGGTGGGCACTGCTAATCAAATCCTGCCCACTATATTCGGGTTTTAGTGGCAGTGCCCACCTACGTGTGTTTCAAAAATCAAATAGGATTCCTATATGTATAAGTGTTTTTCATATAGCACCTTTGGATTATGATCGTATAAAAATTGACCCTTGTTCTATGAACTCTCCCCAACCTGATGATGATAACAACCGTTATGTCAAAACAATTTTGATTTTGGCAGCCAATCCGGCAGGAACTTCTAGGTTGCAATTGGATAAAGAAATACGGGAAATTGATGAAGGGTTGAAACGAGGGAATAAACGTGAGCAGTTCAAGTTAGAGCAAAAGTGGGCAGTACGTCAGCGTGATTTTTACCGAGCGATTTTAGATTACCAACCCCAGATTGTTCACTTTAGTGGGCATGGTGCAGGAGTTGATGGCATTGTCTTAGAAAATGAAGCAGACGAACCAGCGTTTCTCAACGCAGATGCGCTCTCCAGTATGTTTGAGTTATTTGCTACAAAGGGAGTTGAGTGCGTACTTCTCAATGCTTGTTATAGCGAAGTGCAAGCAAAAGCCATCAGCCAGCACGTCAACTATGTGATTGGCATGAACCGAACGATTGGGGATAAAGCAGCGATCGCATTTTCTGTAGCATTTTACGATGCTTTAGCCGCAGGACAACAGATGGAGTTTGCTTATAAATTAGGTCGCTCGGTTTTAATGAATTATTTAGAGCAGCAAACTCCGGTTTTATTGAAAAAAGACCCGATTGCTGTTACTCAGCCATTATTTGACGTTATTCCTCCCAATCCATATGTTGGATTAGCTGCATTTACAGAAAATGATGCAGCATTCTTTTTTGGACGCGAAACGTTTGTCAATGGTTTGGTTGAAGCCGTCAACCAACAGCCCTTGGTAGGAGTAATTGGTCCTAGTGGTAGTGGGAAATCTTCTGTTGTGTATGCGGGGTTGTTTCCCCAACTGCGGATTTCTGGCAACTGGCTGATTGAATCATTTCGTCCTGGGGATAAACCATTTTATCAGTTAGCTTCTGTCTTAGTGCGTTTATTAGAACCAGAAACTGGGGAAACTGCACAACTGCGGGAAGCTATCGGATTAGCAGCAGATATGGAACTTGGAAGAATCACTTTACCTACGGTGATATCCCGGCTTAATGAACGTGATAGTAGTAAACGCTTGTTGCTGTTTGCAGATCAGTTTGAGGAACTTTACACTCTTTGCCAGAATAAAGAGGTGATTGAGCGTTTCGTTGATGCACTGTTGGCAGCGATTCATCTGGACAACTTTACACTCGTTTTCAGTTTAAGGGCTGATTTTTCTGGCTTTATGCTTGGGTATCGTCCTTTTCGTGATGCATTGCAGCAGTTTTCACCTCAGTTCTTAAGCTCAATGAATCGTGAGGAACTGCTTAGAGCAATTGAGCAGCCAGCCCAGAAAATGGTAGTCCAATTAGAAGGACAATTAACACAACGAATTTTAGATGATGTTGGAAATGAGCCTGGGAACCTGCCATTGTTGGAATTTGCGCTCACCCGACTTTGGTCATTGCAGCAAAAGCGCAAGTTAACTCATCAAGCTTATGATGAGATTGGGGGTGTGAAAAAAGCTTTGGCTAATCACGCCGAGGAAGTTTATAAACGACTCGACGAAACACAGCAAAAAATTGTACCACGAATTTTTGTGCAATTAGTGCGCCCAGGAGAAGGAACAGAGGACACTCGTCGCATCGCTACCCGTGCAGAAGTTGGAGATGAAAACTGGGGATTAGTAAGTTATTTAGCAGGATACCCAGCCCGTTTGGTTGTCACCGGACGTGATGAAAAATCCGGGGAAGATACAGTAGAAGTTGTCCATGAAGCCCTAATCCGCGAATGGCTGACTCTGCGAGAGTGGATGAACGCTAACCGTCAGTTTCGCCTTTGGCAAGAACGATTGAAAGTGGCAGTGCTTGAGTGGAAGAATAGTAACTATGACTCTGGGGCATTGTTGCGGGGTGTGCCATTGGGTGTAGCTCAAGAATGG
>NZ_CAWPKW010000149.1:0-8497 GCF_963888615.1 Brasilonema octagenarum UFV-OR1
GGGAGCATGGGAGCGGTTATCCCTCAGAAAGCATTCACGCCAAAGCCCTGCGCGATAGATTAATAGCTCTGCTGATAACCAAAACTAGGAGTGTAAGGGTGTAGGGGAGCGACAAAAACATGCGCTTTTTTTTACACCCTAACCTAGAGCCACTTGGGTTCAAGCCCCTACTAAGTTAATTCCCCCTACACCCCTAGCCCTTAACCCACTACACCTCTTTTTGTTGATTCCGCCTCTCCCCTTTCGGGGAGAATAAGGGGAGGAGCTTGTTATTACCGACTCACAGCAGCGAAAATTTCCTCTGCTCGGGTAATATTCTTGCGTACTTCATGCGCACAAGTATGTAAAGCGTCTATTTCTGCATCGGTAAGTTTTAATTCCATTATTTCCTCAATTCCGCTAGAACCTAAGCGACAGGGAACACCAGTAAAAATATCGTTTAAACCGTATTCACCCTGAAGATACGCCGCCACTGGCAACAGACGTGACTGATTTAGCAATATTGATTCCACCATCACGCAGGTAGAAGAGGCAGGAGTATAAAAAGCACTACCTGTCTGCATCAGTTCTACAATTTCTGCACCACCGTTACGGGTACGTTGTACTAATCGCTCAATCGTGGCTGCATCTAGCAGTTCTGTAATCGGAATACCGTTAACAGTAGCATAACGCGGCAAGGGCACCATTAAATCTCCATGACTGCCCAGCACCATTGCTTTAACATCAAGGGAACAAACCCCTAGTTCCATCGCAATAAACGTTTCAAAGCGTGCTGAGTCTAACACACCAGCCATACCCATAATGCGATCACGAGGCAGTCCAGTTGCTTGCCAAGCTAAATAAGTCATCACATCTAAGGGATTTGTGACAACTATGTATATAGCATCAGGAGAATAACTCATTGATTTGTTTGCGGCTTCCATCACAATCTTTGCATTTGTCAAAAGCAAATCATCCCGAGTCATGCCCGGTTTGCGAGGAAAACCTGCTGTAATGACCACGATATCAGAATCAGACGTATCAGCGTAGTCGGTTGTACCGATAATCCGACGATTGTGCAGTTCAATTCCCCTTGCCTCCATCAAATCTAGTGCCAGTCCTCGGGGCATACCCTCAACAACATCAAGCAACACGACATCTGCCAGATTTTTTTCAGCTATGCGTTGGGCTAAGGTACTACCAACTTTACCAGCACCGATGACGGTGACACGGGGTGAATGGCGCTTAATTTGGGAGAAAGGGGAATAGCTCATATTTGCTAATGGTTGAGTGTTATTTAAATTCTTCAAGTTGATCTAGACGTAACCAAATATTTGGAGTTGGCACTTTCCCAAACTTCACAAGGGCATAGTCACCTTTGATATCTACGACTTCACCCTTGGTTTCAAACAGATAGGAAGGAAAACGAGAATCACTAGCTTGTGCTTCTAGACTGTTTTCCAGCTTTTCGCGGACAGCACGAACCATATTTCCTCTTTTTACAGCCATGAGTTTCCCTCGTGATTGTGTAAATTGTTTTCTTCAGGATTGTAGCTCGCAGGAAGCCTTTGTAGAGCCAGGAGTTACCTCCTCCCTATTTGTGTTGGGATATGTCTTTTACATTTTTTGCGTAGATATTCAGTTAGTTTTATGGCTGCTATGTTTAGATTCCTGAAACTTCCTACTGGTAGGAGTTTATTCAAAATCCAAAATTGCAACTGCATATGCACGCGGATGTACGCAGATAGTTTCTAGATAATTTTCTAGAAACTATCTGCCCTCATCTGCGTTTATTCAAAATTCCGAATCTAAAATCAAAATTGTATCAGAATAATACATTAATTTTTATACATTAGTATTTTCAATATTTAGTTGTAACTTTTTAACTTTTTCTTTTGTATTGCTTATCGTTGGCACTGAACACAATAGTGGCTGGAACGCCCAGCTATCCGAATCCGTTGAATTGCTGTACCACAAACTCGGCAGGGTTCTCCAGCACGGTTGTAAACCCAAGCAACACCACCGTAGTTACCGTTGACTCCCTTGACATTTAGGAAATTACTGAACGTAGTACCACCAGCTTCAATACTAGCTTTTAACACTTGAATGATCGAAGAGTGCAAACGCTCAATTTGCTCTGGTTGCAAATCTGTACATAAAGTTTGTGGTAAAACTCCACTCATAAATAGCGCTTCATCAGCATAGATATTACCTAAACCCGCAATTACTGATTGATCCAGAAGTGCTGTCTTTATTGCACGGCGGCGGTTTCGCAGCTTAAGCGCTAAATACTCAACACTAAATTCCGGTGAAAAGGGGTCAACTGCTAGTTTTCCCAAGCCTGTAATAATACTTTCCGGTGCAACTGTTGGAGGTACCCACCAGATTTGACCAAAGGTACGCTGATCTACAAAGCGTAATTCGCGTTCATCTCCAAAAAATAATCTGACTCGTGTGTGCTTGTGTAACGGTTCGTCTCGATCTAACCACAGAAGTTGACCTGTCATTCGCAGATGAACCCCCAGCCAGCCAGCTGACAAACCAGAGGAACAAAGGCAGAGTTCGGCAAGCAGATATTTGCCGCGCCGATGCCAAGTTACGATGAAACTCTGTTTGATTCCAATCAAAAACTCTTCTACAGAAAACGGGTGGGCAAGCGTGCGATAAAGCAGCACCTGGACACCCGTAATTTTTTGGTTAAGGGTCAATTGATTCAGACCCCGCCGGACTGTTTCAACCTCAGGCAGTTCAGGCATCTTGTTTGAAAGACACTAATACAAGGGAATAAAGGAGGACAGCATGAGTGATCAGGCAAGGCTATAGAAGAAGAGCCATTGCGAACAAAGTGCTTCGGCTCTCCTTTGTTCACTTGCATTTGGTAGAGGAGATAACAACTGGCGTGCTACTCCTGTTGAGTCAACAAGAAGCAAAGAGCAGGGAGCGGTTGTAGTGGACCAGAGGAATGCAGTTGGGGCAAGATAAGCGCAACTGATTCACTCCTACACCCCGATCTCTGGTCAAACAGATGGGGTGAATGGGGAAGCAACAGAAGTTTTCTTCCTTTGTCACTCCCTTTGCTATTTCCCTTTGTTTTCTGCTTTTGCTTCTTCGTCTTTGGCTTTCTTTGCCTTTGCTTTTGGAGCTTCTACTTCTAATAGTTCTGCCTGAGCAAAGTTATTGGTGTTGATGCCAGCGTAGTTTACTTTCTCAAAACGGACAATGACTGGGTATTTAATACCGCTCTGGTCAACAGACGCCACGGTTCCGACATCTTGATACCAGTAGGATTCCCGGCGGAGAATACGCACTTTAGAACCACGTTGAACCATGAGTTTCTTCCCTTTAAGTTATAAATTGCCAATACACAAGGCTAATTGATTTCACTCTACAACCTGAAGGCCTCACCAAGAAGCTTTGTTAAGTTATTTATCTTGCCAAGGATTCCTTAAGACATTACAGTGGTGATTCTGGGAGAAACTTGTAGGATCAATTTTCGTCCTCTGAGGTAAATAGGGAGGGTAAAAGTTCAAAGGGTGCGGGAAACAGGTGACAGGAAACGCTTACAGAGCATAGCTGATAAAGGTTTTTGACTCGCTCCTACCACTTATTACGTATTCTTTATGATTTTTCTACCACAAAAGTATGAAAAAAACCTTGACAAAGTTCTTGAGATCGCATAATTTCATTGGTCGCAAGCACTTGTTTGGGAGGTTCTTATGCTTTAGTCAAAACAAACACGCTCCCCTCATTACCTCTACCAATACGCAAATTGTCATCTATGTAGGTGATATCCAGCCAGCCTTGCTGTTTATCCCTGTTTAAAGGAAAATCAATTGCGGTGAGTTTTTTCCCAACTTCAATTTGTTCGATCAAACTCTCTGGTGAGGTGTATCCTATTAATCGTTGTAAACCGATAACAGACCGCTCAAATTTCACGTTGACGCGCCGATTTGAAACTGGCTCAAATTTTGCAGCAACGCTGACTATGCCTTCAAAAAAAGGCAAGCCATAAGTTTCAGCTATATTGTAAATGCTGTTAGTTTCTACGCGAATATACTGATAAATTTGGCCGAGTTTGTACAATGGGAAATTATCAATATTTAATAGAGCTTTGCTTGTGGTATATATTAATCGCCAGTTGCCATTGAGCAAGTGTGTTGCTTCAACTGGCGAAGATGTAGGATTTAGTTCTTCTACATTTGTAATGGCTATTAATATAGCCTGTTTCTCTTGCTCCGTTGCAAGTAGTCCGCGATTTTTACCAGCAATTGCTTCTAAAAGGGACGCTTTTTTTAGCATTGTTTTTCACCTCAAAAAACATGATTCACTTCAGAAAATATTGATGAACTATGTATAGTGTCATACTGATAAATATTAGGGTTTCACGTTTTCCAGTATCAATCATAAATAAAAAATTTTTTGTCGGATTTTTAAGCTAAGAGTTGAATTAACAAGTAAATAGTGCTGTATCAAGTGATAGACTCTTAGTGTCTAGTTACCTTCCCCTTATATTGTCTTCGTTGATATGCTAAATTCTCCATTGCGTGAAGTACCCCGAAACCAGCGGGCGTCTGTTATTCCATTAAAGCAAGAGTCCTCGCTCTTGGACTGGTTACAATCAAGTGGTCGTCTCATAGCCCGTGATGTTCACGAGGCTGATTTTCAAGACGACGAAGAAGAGATAACAGAGTTTTTGAGTACTGAGGACGGAATTGGCGAATATGACTTTGATGATGACGATGATTCGGCTCCAGATGAGGAGTAAATAATCTGGGCTGAAGGTATATTATTGGCACAACTCGTCCCTATTGTTTAGTTTTGCAAGTGTGGAGTGAAGGGAAGTTTCCGTGGACGCAAAATTATCTCCTAACCAAGGGTTAAACATCATTAATGGCATAGGTCTGGTCTCTATACTGGGTGTAAGTCTGGGTGTATCAGCACTAGTGTTAGATGGAATAGCGAATAGGTTGCCTTGGCAAGGTGTGTCGTTAACCTTGCCGTTTTTGTTCTGTGCACTCGCTTCAGCCGCAGTCGGTTTTTGGGTAGTACCGCTACTACAAGCACTGAAAACCGGACAAATCATCCGTGAGGATGGTCCTGTGGCTCATCTGAAAAAAGCAGGTACACCGACGATGGGGGGCATATTCTTCGTTCCTGTGGCAGTACTCACTGCCTGTGTGTGGTCTAACTTTACAACAGAGGTACTTGCAGTTTCTGCTTTGACCTTAAGCTATGGATTGATTGGCTGGATAGATGACTGGCAAATTCTGCGCCGCAAATCTAATAAAGGTATATCTCCGCGGATGAAACTAGCTTTGCAAATCGGTTTTGCACTAGCGTTCTGTCTGTGGCTCATTTTTACTCAACCTTTTGATATTACGAATATTGCTTTGCCTTTGGGTTTTTCTGTACCCCTAGGATTACTATTTTGGCCCTTAGCGGGCTTTGTGCTGGTGGCAGAAAGTAATGCCACTAACCTCACTGACGGTATTGATGGCTTGGCGGCAGGAACGGTGGCGATCGCACTGCTAGCATTGGGTGCCCTTAGCGCCCCCTCCTCAACTGGATTGATGATTTTCTGCGCCTGTATGAGTGGCAGTTGCATAGGGTTTTTGGCTCATAACCGTAACCCAGCCCGTGTTTTTATGGGTGACACTGGCTCTTTGGCTTTAGGAGGCGCTTTAGCAGCAGTGGGCTTACTGACTAACAGTTTAGTAGCACTGTTTATTCTTAGCGGAATCTTCTTTGTGGAAACCCTTTCGGTAATGGCTCAGGTTAGCTACTACAAAGCTACCAAAGGTTCTGATGGCAAAGGCAAGCGTTTGTTCAAGATGGCACCATTGCACCATCATCTGGAACTGTCTGGTTGGTCAGAACTGCAAGTGGTTGCGGTCTTCTACATAATTTGCGCAATTTTGGCTGTCATCAGCTTGACGATTGGTCTGTGATGATGATTGCATAAATTACCGCAATCAAATATAATATCCTCCTCGACTAGAGGGGGTTTTTTTTTCAGTTATCAGTTACCAGTTATCAGTTACCAGTTATCAGTTACCAGTTATCAGTTACCAGTTTTTACTGTTCACTGTTTACTGTTTGAATTGTGTAGCTGCTTCACTAAATGAACAAGTTCCGGCAAAATGAGTTTTTCCATTGCCAGTCTTACTGCATTGCTGGAGCCTGGAAGGGAAAAGATGAGTAGGTGCTTGTACACACCAGCAACAGACCGAGATGTCATCGCTCGCGAACCAATTTCTTGGTAACTTAAAAAGCGGAACAACTCACCAAACCCAGGCAGGGTTTTTTCTAACAATGTTTGAATTGTATCATATGTTGTATCTCTTGGCGCAATCCCTGTACCACCATTTAAAATTACGACATCTAGACTTGGATACTGACTCAGTCGTTCCATTTGCTCTTGAATCTGCACAGGTTCATCCTTGACAATCGCGTAAGCTTCTATGATGTGATTGGCATTGCGAAGTAATTCTTGAATTAGCTGACCACTTTTATCAGTCTGTTTTGAGCGTGTGTCGCTAACAGTTACGATCGCGCAACTTACTGTTATGCCTGGGGTGTCTGGGTGAGGAATGTGCGTCATAAGGAAACTATAGACTTTTTGTCATTGCTCATCTGTGCATTTTGTTGTGTTAGTGGTTAGTTATTGTTTTTTTACTAACCACTAACTTGTAGTCCACTACAGAGAGTATCACACTTAAAGCTCTAGAAGCGCATTCATAATTTAATGTAGATTTTATCAAGAATTTTTAAGATATCTTCAAGAAGAATTGTTCAGTTTGAAGAGTTTGTCTCATTTTTGCAAATACCTGATTAATATAGAGTTTTAATTTTGACATGAATTATTAAAATTGGGGTAATGATAATGTTGGAGAATCATAAACTGTTTACCTCAATAATTATCAATTTCATGAAGAAAAGAAAAGTATGGTTCTTAACCGTCCTGTTTACACCAATACTAATGATTAGTCTGATCACAAGTTCTAGTCATTCTCTCAAAGCAGCCTCATCTTTAGGCAAAGACACCCTCACGATGGTTACTTCTCCAGATTATCCGCCTTATGAGTTTTATGATACTAACAAAGGTGATAGGCAAATTGTTGGTTTTGATGTAGATATAGCCAAAACTGTTGCTCAAGAACTAGGATTTCAACTCAAGATTATGGAATCCGATTTTAATGGACTTATTCCAGCACTTCAAGCAAATCGCGCTGATTTTGCTATGGCTGGGATGACTCCCACTCCAGAACGTAAGAAAAATATTGACTTTTCAATTATTTATTACCAAGCAAAAGATACAATTGTCGCTCCTAAAAATAGCAACATAAAACAGCCCCAAGATCTGGCTTTTAAAAAAGTTGGAGTACAACTAGGAACTATCCAAGAGCAAAATGCTAAAAAAATTGCTCAAAAAGTTACAGGGATTCAGCTAAAGCAGCTCAATAAAGTAGCGGAAATCATTCAGGAAATTAAATCAGGACGAATTGATGCAGCAATAGTTGAGGATGCTGTTGCTAGGGGATTCGTCCAAGCCAATCCAGAATTGGCTTTTAACGTTATTCCCTCAGAACACAGGAGTGGATCGGCGATCGCTTTTCCTAAAGCTTCCTCTTTTGTAGAACCTTTTAATAAAGTTCTGCAACAAATGAAGGATAAAGGAGAATTAGAAAAATTAGCAACCAAATGGTTTTCCCAAACAACCTCAACCACTACCGTATCTTCATCTCCTTCTAAAGGCGGACTAAATTTAGACTTTTCTAGAATTATCCCAGATATTCCCTTTATCCTCAAAGGCATTCCTCTAACGTTGTTATTTACGCTGTTGTCAGTATTTCTAGGATTAATTTGGGGTACAGTTCTGTCTTTGTGCAAAATTACTGGTATCAAGCCCCTAGTCTGGCTTGCTAACGCCTATACCTCCGTATTTCGAGGCACACCTTTGTTGTTACAGTTAGCTTTAGTTTACTATGCGACACCGCAGCTTACTGGCTATAACATTTCGGCTTTAGAAGCAGGGGTATTAACTTTTACCCTTAACTCTGGGGCTTATATGTCGGAAACTATCCGGGGTGGAATTCAAGCAGTAGATAAAGGACAAGCTGAGGCGGCGATGTCTATGGGTATTCCTTACTCGTTGATGATGTGGGACATAATTTTGCCGCAAGCATTGAAAAATATTCTACCAGCATTAGTAAATGAAACTATTGGATTATTGAAAGACTCGGCTTTGGTATCAACAATTGGTGTAGTGGAAATATTACGCAGTGCTCAAATTGTTGGTGCAAATAAATATATTTACTTTGAGCCTCTGCTGTTCGCGGGGTTAATTTACTATCTTTTAGTTATGGGTATGACTAAGAGTGCATCCGTTTTAGAAAACAGGTTAAGACAAAATGAGTAAACTCATAATTGGTAGAGAATTATTGTGCAAATCCTTGTTACTTCACCCTAGTGGGAACGGCCACGCCTTACGGTGAGTCCAGCGCTGCGGGAGGGTCTC
>NZ_CAWPKW010000150.1:0-512 GCF_963888615.1 Brasilonema octagenarum UFV-OR1
GTTTCATCTTGCCAATGTTTGCCAAAAACTTCACTCTTAAGTTCTTCAATCTCCAGCGATCGCGTCTCTTTAAACTGCCAGACAAATTCCCAAGCACAGAAATATTCTAAAAACGTCCGATGAACAAAAGCATAATAATCTGCACCCAGGAAACATAACATAAAGTTGCGAGTCCGCAGTTGATTTATCATCACCCTCGCAATTTTTGTGGCATTATCACCTTCTAGAGTTTTTAAATACCCAGTCAGAATTCTTTCTAAATCATTCGCACTTATCAAATTGCCTGCCAAACCTTTTTCACTGGTTTGCATATGGTAAGCAACTTGACGCAACATTGCTTGCTTATCTTTATAATCTATTGTTTTCGGATCTAACCTCTTATCTTCGACTAAAGCACGTTCCACATCCCATTGATGCAGCAGCACCCGCGATGCTTGGTTGTAAAGTTCTGGTCTGTCTCTTGGCAATTCTTGGTTACGATTCAAAATTGCCATCATCGTCAACAATAAAGG
>NZ_CAWPKW010000151.1:0-511 GCF_963888615.1 Brasilonema octagenarum UFV-OR1
ATTAACCCTTGACATTATAAGCTTTTGAGGGAATTAAACAGCCCTGCTTCTTAGAGGTTATATTACAAACGAACGACGAACAGCTAAAACAACTAGACACTACAACCAACGTTGTTGTTTAGCATATACAATACTACCAATCACAATTAATACCATCACACTAACAACAATAGGATAAGCCCAAGGTTGCTCTAATTCAGGCATATATTTGAAGTTCATGCCATAGACGCCAGCAATAAAAGTGATTGGTAAGAATATGCTTGAGAGGATAGTTAGGCGATTAATGCGTTCACTAGTTTTGCTAGCAATATTATCGCGTTGAATTTCCATTAATTCTGACATCCATGTTCTCAGAGCTTGATATTCCTGCCAGAGATTATCAACGTGATGAACCAATTCTTGATGAAATAGTGTCTTAACTGGCTCAGAAATCCATTGGAAATCTTCGTCGTTCATCATAGTTAAAAGTGACTTGATGCGTTGAAAGTTACGGCGTCCGAAACGAGTAGAT
>NZ_CAWPKW010000152.1:0-8397 GCF_963888615.1 Brasilonema octagenarum UFV-OR1
TGGTGGTGAAGATGGCACAGTACGGTTGTGGGATAGCAAGGGCAAACCACTCTATCCCTTAACAGGTCATCAGGGTTTTGTCAAGTCAGTAGCAATAAGCACAGATGGTCAGACAATTGTCAGTGGTGGTGAAGATGGCACAGTACGGTTGTGGGATAGCAAGGGCAAACCACTCTATACCTTAACAGGTCATCAGGGTTCAGTTAATTCAGTAGCAATAAGCACAGATGGTCAGACAATTGTCAGTGGTGGATTTGATGACACAGTGCGGTTGTGGGATAGCAAGGGCAATGAACTAGCTACCTTAACAGGTCATCAGAATCCCGTCAACTCAGTAGCAATAAGCACAAAAGATCAGACAATTGTCAGTGGTAGTTCAGATGGCACAGTGCGGTTGTGGGATAGCAAGGGCAACCAACTCCCTACTTCAATAGGTCATCAGTTCCCCATTCTTTCAGTAGCAATAAGCACAGACTGTCAGAAAATTGTCAGTGGTAGTAAAGATGGCGCAGTGCGGTTGTGGGATAGCAAGGGCAACCAACTCCCTACCTTAACAGGTCATCAGGGTGCCGTCAATTCAGTAGCAATAAGCATAGATAGTCAGACAATTGTCAGTGGTGGTAATGATGGCACAGTGCGGTTATGGGATAGCAAGGGCAAACTACTCTATACCTTAACAGGTCATCAGGGTGCTGTTAATTCAGTAGCAATAAGCACAGATGGTCAGACAATTGTCAGTGGTGGTAATGATGGCGCAGTGCGGTTGTGGGATAGCAAGGGCAACCAACTCGCTACCTTAACAGGTCATCAGGGTTCCGTAAAATCAGTAGCAATAAGCACAAAAAATAAAACAATTGTCAGTGGTGGTTCAGATGGCACAGTGCAGTTGTGGGATATTAAATTTGAGTCTTGGTTGAAAGCTGGTTGTGAGCGATTACAGGATCATCCTGTTTTCCAAAATCCTCAAACTTCTGATGAGAAAGGAGCTAAGGCAACGTGTGAGCCATATTTGCGTTCATCTCGTTAAATAGCAATGTGATATGTCCGCCGCGAGTGGAACGGAGTGGAGCGTAGACCCCTCCCCTCCGGGGAATTCAAAGTTCAAAATTCAAAGTTCAAAAAAAAGAATTCTTAATTTTGAATTTTGAATTTTGAATTTTGAATTTGAGCGTTCGCGCAGCGTGCGCCTCTGGCGCTCAGCGAGTTTCGCAGCGGCAACAAAAGACCCCATAACCACGTCGGATTATGGGGACTTAAAACTACTATGAACAAGATGTGCTAGGATACCCCGCCCAAGGATAGCGGGGTGCGTGCCATCATTATTTAGTTAGGGATGGGTGAAGTGATTTATGCATTTTCGTCGTGGGGCGATACGCATGATTGTGTCTGCGCTTTGCGCGATAAGCCTCTGGCTTTAGCTTGTGCGTATCGCGCTAACAACAAAATCCCCTGCAATCCGTGTGGTTGTGGGGGATGGATGGGAGGGTGGCTGACGAAAGACCCCTAAATTTCAAACGTCAACTGACGTGCAGCGCCATCATCGACAAACCTCTGTTCGCCAACACCAACTAGTTCCACAATAACTTCACGCGTTGCGGGTGAAAAGTTACCCTCTCGTCCTCCAATTTCAACAATCGTTCGTTGCCCTTTTGAACAAACATGGTAAGTTGTTGTGCAAAAGGCTCCTGTTTTGTGCTCGAAGGTATGACCGTCATCTTCATAAAGTGTAAACTCACCTGTCCCCATCCAGATCCGAAGCCTGATCTGGTCTAAGGGACGTTCATCTACGTATTGCATGACTGGTGCCATCGGAATAATCGAGCCAGCACGAACATATAATGGCATTAGCTCAAGCGGTGCGTGTGCCAGGATGTGAATTGGTCCTTGAAAAGTCTCGCCACTCCACCAGTCGTACCAGGAACCTTCAGGCAAGTACACGGCACGGTGTTCAACACCTGGACGATAAATTGGTGCTGCTAATAATGAGGACCCGAGCATGACTTGGTCACAAAGGGTGAAAGTTTTCGGGTCATTGGGAAAATCATACAGCAGGGGGCGCAGAATTGGTGAGCCAGTGGTTGCGGCTTTCCAGAAGAGAGTGTAAATGTAGGGCAGCAGTTGATAACGCAGTTCGATGTACTCGCGGCAAATTTTTTCAACGCGATCCCCAAACGTCCAAGGTTCATGCTGTGCTGTCGTTAATGCTGAGTGTCCCCGCATCAAGGGGTAAAGCATTCCTACCTGCATCCAACGAGCAAATAGTTCAGCCGTCGCGTTACCCGCAAACCCCCCAATATCACTACCCACAAATGCGACGCCCGATAAACCCAGGTTACACATCATCGGTAGGGACATTTCCAGGTGTTCCCACAGGGATTGATTATCTCCCGTCCATACTGCAGACCAGCGCTGAATCCCAGCGTATCCAGCCCGTGTCAGAAAAAACGAGCGTTCTGTCGGACGAGATTTTTCAAGTCCCTGATAAGATGCCTGTGCCATCATTTGTCCATACAGGTTATGGGTTTCGGTGTGGGTAGTTCTCTCGTCACTTGGTCCTTGGGCAGCATCGAGGGGAAACGCAATCTTCTTACCAGGATCACCGAATGGACGGTCATCAAGTGTCGGTTCATTCATGTCATTCCAGATTCCAGCAACACCCACGTCGGTGAGACTATTTAGCAAACTTCCCCACCAATCTCTAACTTCAGGGCGTAGGAAATCAGCAAAGACGGCTTTATCGGGCCAGACATAGCCGTGAAATAGCTGACCATTCGTTTTTCTGATAAAATAGTCGTTTTTTAATCCCTCATCAAAAACTTTGTAATCTGCTTCTGGTTCGTACTTGACACCTGGGTCAACAATTGTCGTTACCTTGAAACCATCTTGCTTGAGATTGTCTATTAATTCTTTGGGGTTAGCAAATCGCTTCTGACTCCAGGTAAAAACCCGGTAGCCACTCATATAGTCAATATCGAGATGGATAACATCACAGGGAATGCGGCGCTGACGAAATTCATTCGCCAGTTTGCTGACTATATCTTGTGACTCGTAACTCCAGCGACACTGGTGGTAACCGAGTGACCATTTGGGTGGTAACGGCATTCTTCCAGTTAACTGGGTGTAAGTCTCAAGAATTTTTGCAGGTTCTGGTCCATAAATAATATAGTAATCCAGTTCACCCCCTTGAGTTTCCATCCGCCAAACTCCCGGTTGTTCTGCCCCCAAATCAAAGCGACTCCAAAAAGTCGTATTGAAGAAAAGCCCGTACCCCAATCCAGGACGTAATGCGATGAAAAAAGGAATCGCCTGGTACATACTGTCTGTCAGGACATCGTAGTCAATCGCATCAGATGTCCAGTTGGTTCTCACTTTTGAACGCTGATC
The DNA here is from genome assembly GCF_963888615.1 of Brasilonema octagenarum UFV-OR1. Taxonomy (NCBI): domain Bacteria; kingdom Bacillati; phylum Cyanobacteriota; class Cyanophyceae; order Nostocales; family Scytonemataceae; genus Brasilonema; species Brasilonema octagenarum. The sequence goes on from NZ_CAWPKW010000152.1 coordinate 3,385, forward strand.
GAGTAAGCCAGTGGGTTCACCGAAACCATAAAAATGTTCATCAGCTTCAATCCGTTTCCAGCCAGCAATGGTACCAGTCCGCCACCCCATCCCTGAGTCGGCATCGTGAGCAAAGGGCTGTCCGGATTTGTCAAAGCACTGGATACGACAAGGATTGCGGGACACAACAACGCGCAGCTGTTCAGTTTCAATTTCTATAGCCTCTGCTTTTTCTCGCACCTCAAACGGCACAGTGGGCCATTCTTCATCCGCCTGTGCGACTGCCCATGATCGCCGAGGTAAGAATTCGCTCGTTGGCGTCATTCTTACCCGAATGAGGTTCGGGGCTAGCACGCTAATGCTTAAACAGGGGTCGCCACATTTGAAGAGGATATGGCGATCGCTCTGTTGTATTGTTTGCACTCCCTCAAGAATTGACCAAGCCGGTTCGGTTGTGTGCAGTTGTCCAAAGTATTGCGGCATAATCCTGATTCAAAGACAATGACTTCGCCTCATTGAGGTTCACACGACCTACTGCCAAAAAGCTTGTATCATTAGGCATATATAGACTACACTGGCTATCTTCACATCAACCATGACTGATACACAAACTTGGTATATTGTCAAGCATTCGGCTGGTCATTGCGAAATAATCCCCAGTGACGAAGCAACCGAGGAAAAAAATCCAGAAATTATTGAGCAATGGGGGCCGTTTAGTTCCCAAGAAGAAGCCATTGCCCGCCGCGTAGGACTGATTAGATCGCTCAAGTGCCAACCAGTCTGAAGTCAAAAGACGTTTTAATTTTTTTCTGCCCTGTTGTTTCCTTTCTGTGCAATTTCTTTGCCGATCACTTCAACTGCTTTGGCAAACTGCGGATCTTGTAGGGTGGCAATTTTGTCGCGCTGTTTGAGCCATAGCTGTTCTCGCTGAGCAGTCGTCAACTCCACTTTGACATCTGGGTCGATTCCATGCTTATTAATATCGCGATTATTAGGAGTGTAGTATTTAGCAATTGTCACCGCCATTCCGGAACCATCGTCGAGAGGACGCACTGATTGCACTAAGCCTTTGCCAAAGGTCTGACTACCGACTATAACAGCACGCTTGTTATCCTGCAAAGCTCCAGAAAGGATTTCACTAGCACTTGCTGAACCTTTATCCACCAATACCACCAGCGGTTTATTTGTCAAAGCACGTCCATTTGCCACTTCTCGTTGTTCTTCTGCGAAGCGACCGTTAGTCAAGCGGCCCTTAGTGGAGACTATTGTGCCGTTAGTGATCCACATTCGGGCAATTTCGACGCTAGAGAAAAGTAAGCCACCAGGATTATTACGTAAATCCAGGACATAACCAGCGACTTGCTTATTCTCTAAATTTGTGATTGCTTGTTGCATTTCTTTACCAGCGTTAGCGCTAAACTGCTTCAAGCGAATATAACCAAGATTGCCTGCTGGAGTTTGTTTTTGAGAGTACTCGACTGGATGAATTTCAATCTTAGCTCTTGTAATGTTGAATTGTTTTTCCTGACTATTGCGCAAAATTGTCAAATTGACCGCTGTTCCTGCTGTACCTCGGATTAAGGATACTGCTTGATTGGTATCCATACCTTCGGTACTTTTTCCGTTGATTTTGGTGATGACATCTTTTGCCAAAATACCAGCTTTTGCAGCAGGTGTATCCTCAATCGGCGCAATTACAGTCAGCTTTTTCGTTTTCTCATCTAAACCAATTTGGATACCAATACCTGTCAGTTCTCCAGAGGTATCCACTTGCAGATTTTTGAACTCTTCTGGATCCATAAACCGAGTGTAAGGATCACCCAGCTTTTTGAGCATTTCGCGGATGGACTTGTAAGCCTGCTGCTTGTCGCTGTAGGACTTGTTCAGGTACTCACGACGAACAGCCGGCCAATCTAATTTATTAAAAGTACCATCTACATATTGGCGGTTTATAACTTGCCAAACTTCATCTATTAATTCCTTAGGACTTTCTTTAAATAAAGCTTGTCCTTGTGAGTGAATACCCAGGCCAGTGACTGCTATTGTTGTCAGTGTCACCGCTGTAGCACCCAAAACAAGTCCACTTCTTGTAATCACCATAATGACAGCTGTGCAAGACGCAAAATTTTCTAATCAGTATGCTCAATCTAACACAGGGTTTTGCACTAAAGACTGAGCATATTTTTTTATTTCATAAAAATGCTTTGTCATCCGGCGACTACTGATGTCGGCGGTACAAAATTTGTCGAAATTTGGAAACTTTTATGGATCTATCCAACGTCCATCTATCTTAATTAAGTTGATCAATTCTTCCACTCCTTTATCTTCTGGAACTTTTTTAATTTCTTCTCTTCCACGGTAAAGAGAAATGTATCCAGGCGTTTTGCCAACATAACCGTAATCAGCATCAGCCATTTCCCCAGGTCCATTCACAATACACCCCATGACTGCCACATCGAGTCCGGTGAGATGTTTAGTCGCTTCGCGGACTTTGTGCAGAACTTCTTCTAGGTTAAACAATGTCCGTCCACAAGAAGGACAAGCAACGTACTCCACCATTGTTTTGCGCAATCCCAAAGCTTGCAAAATACTGTAGCAGACAGGGATTTCTTTCTCTGGTGATTCCGTTAGTGACACGCGAATTGTATCGCCAATACCATCAGCTAAGAGAGTGGCAATACCAGCGGTTGATTTAATCCGTCCATACTCGCCATCACCTGCTTCGGTGACACCCAAGTGCAGAGGATAATCCATACCCAGTTCATCCATCCGCAGTGCCATGAGACGATAGGCGGCTAACATCACTGGTACTCGTGAAGCTTTCATAGAAATCACCAAATTGTGGAAATCTAAAGATTCACAAATGCGAATAAACTCTATTGCTGATTCCACCATACCTTCTGGGGTATCGCCGTAGGTGAACAGCATTCTTTCACCAAGAGAACCGTGATTTACCCCAATTCGCATAGCTTTGCCTTGATCACGCAAAGAAATCACCAATGGAGCCAAAGTTTCACGAATTTTTTCGCCAATATCGTTAAACTCAGCCTTAGTGTATTCGGTTCTGTTGGGGTTTGGCTTTTCAAATACATACAACCCTGGATTAATCCGCACTTTTTCTATGTGTTTGGCGACTTCCAAGGCGATTTTCATACCATTATGATGCACATCCGCAACAATAGGCACATCCTGGTAGGTTTTGATTAATTTTTGTTTAATCTCTGCCAACGCTTTGGCATGAGCCATACTGGGTACAGTAACGCGAACAATTTCGCAGCCAATTTCATGAAGACGGCGAATTGCTGCGACTGAACCATTTATGTCTAGGGTATCTTCGTTAATCATTGACTGCACTACCACAGGGTAGCCACCCCCAATGATGACATCGCCTACTTTGACTGGACGGGTTTTGCGCCGTTTGATCGTGGTGTCAAAGGTGGGTTGAAGATTTGCAGTGTTGGAAGTTGTTAGCGTAGGCAGGGTTTGCATATCCTGTTAAGTAAAATTTTGGTAGCAAAGATATCCAGTTGGAAAACATTCTGTTTCCCAGATTGCCACATGAAGGGGTAGTTTGAGTAATGAAGTTGAAAAAAAAGCAGGAAAAAAGTGAAAAAATGAGTGGGGGAGGAGAGGGAGTGGAGAAACAGGTAAAAATGACTATTGAATCATCTAAAATCCAAAATTCAAAATCTCAAATTCCTCTCAACGATAGATGTTATCAACAGCAGCTATGATTTTATGAGCCAATTATTAATTTCTGTCATTCATTCTATTCTTGACAGTGAGGCTTTAATTGACACTGTACTGCGCCATTACCCCATCAGCGATATCCGTAACTGCAAACTATACAAACGAGGTCTTAACGATACGTATTTGGTGGAAACTGATCAACAAAGATATATTCTACGAGTTTATCGGCGTGGGTGGAGAAATAAGCAAGAAATTGATTTTGAACTGGAACTGTTAGCGTTTCTACACGAGCAGAAACAGTCGGTTGCATACCCTATTGTAAGAAAAGATGGCGTTTTGACAACAGAAATTGCTGCACCAGAAGGAACGCGTTACGTGGCTGTGTTTTCCTATGCAGCAGGACATGCAGTCAATGAAAAGCTTGATGGGATACAAAGCTATCGTTTAGGAGAAGCACTGGCAAAAATTCACCAGACACTAGACAAGTTCAAAAGTAGTTTTACTCGCCCTGCTTTGAAAAGTGAATACTTGCTAGATTGGTCATTGGAAGCAATTGCACCTCTGTACCAACACAGAAAACGCGATATGAACTATCTGCAAAAACAGGTAGACAAAATAAAAAAGCAGTTAGAAGAATTTAAACTACCTTTGTTAGCACCAGCTTATGGAATTTGTGTTGGCGATGTTCATTCAGGAAATGCCCATTTCACGGAACATAATGAGCCAACTTTATTTGACTTTGACCAGTGTGGTTACGGGTGGCGTGCTTTTGATATTGCAAAATTTTTGCACGTTGCAATTAGGATGAAAATAGATGTTTCAGTTAGAAATAGTTTTCTCGAAGGTTATCAGTCAATTCGTAAACTGAGTGAGAATGAACTATCATCAATTCCTGTGTTTATTAAAGCTGCCCATATCTGGGTTATGGGAATTAACACAAATGCAGTTGGCGATGTTTTGCCGTATGGCTGGTTCACTGAGGAGTGGATTGATGAACGTTTAGCAATGTTAAAAAGTTTGTAATACAATGAATTTTCAATCATAACAAATACTTGTTTTGTAGTTTTCAAAAATCAGTAATGGTAAAAGTTTCTTTTCAAGAACTTAAAAACATAATATTAGCAGGTTATATTTGTTTCCCTGCTTAGTATGGAAACGAGTAAAAGCTAGATCAAATGATGGAAAAAATGTTAACAAATGCGGCACTGTGCCTAAAATTACTATTGAACTAACGGAAGAACTTTCTTACCAATTGGAGATAGTAGGCGATCTGCCGAACGCGAGTGCGTGCGCTTTGCGCTTAGGCAGCAGCGTTTGCGCAGCGCCAAAGTCTGCCGGGGGGAT
>NZ_CAWPKW010000153.1:0-8182 GCF_963888615.1 Brasilonema octagenarum UFV-OR1
TGGGAAAGAGAGTGCGATCGCCCTGACTAATATTATTCGTGATATTATTCTGTTGTACAATACCAGGCACACAAAAAACACCTTTGAGTTTCTGTTGACCTGTAGGACAAGGAGTTACCCATTTATAAAAACTCCTTCCACTGCTAACAGTAACAAAGAAAATTATTCCTACTACCGCTCCTATTGATTTCTGAACTGAGATGATAGATTTTGTAGTGAACTTCCGCTTTTTTTGATTTACCTTTATCTGTTCGGGAATAGGTAAATTAACTGCAGCAATCTTTATCTGGTTTCTTTCGTCAAGCACTTTGCCAAGTTCAGCTTTTGCAACTTCGAGTTTGCCACGGGCAAAGTTTCCCATCCCACGGGCGTAAATCAGTAACGGCTGGAATTCAGCCAATGGCTCAGCAAATGTTTCTGTTAATGATGCCATTCGCACCAGTTCCGCTGCATTCTTATCATCCAATTTTGAGAATGCTAATGCTAGTTCACGAGCTGCCTCACTAGGTTGCACATATGCTAGAGCTGTCCACTGCTGAACTTGGGCAAAGTCCCGAATATCAGGATCGTCACTCAAAAGCTGCTGCCTTACATACTCAAGTAAGAAGTCTGATAGTTCATAAATCCGCAGTTGACCGAACTTTTCATCTTCCTTTAATCGACTCAGCAGCACATTTCGCACTGCCAAATCCATTTCATAAAGTTCGTGCCCAACTTCATCACATAAGCTAGAAAGCAACAAATCACTTACAGCTATCCAGGGAATACCTCGCACTTGACCGTGAATATCCCGTTGGAAGTTTGCCCACAGACGATATAACAAATCGGGTGTGAGTGATAAGGGAAAAGCAGCATGATACGCCAAATACAAATGCGCTTTCCCAAAACGTTTTTCAAAAGATTCAATGCGGCGCTTGGCAACTTCAGGTTTCATTTTGCTTATTTTTTCCGCCCCTCAAAATTTGTTGGGCGTCCGCGTAACACACTAATAGCATCCTGCATACCTCGGCGGCTGAGTTCAAACATCGGTACCAGATGTGCAATTTCGCTAGCTGTTGTTTTCTGCCAACGCTTCTTTGGCATCGGATTTAGCCAAGCGATGTAAGGCACTCTTTGTCTCAAGTGGGTAAGAAATTCTTTTGTTAATTCATAGCGTTCCTCACTATAACCGCCACGAGCAGCACCAGCATCACTGAAAATCAACACAGCAGTCCTATCGGAGCAAACATGAGTAACGACATCACTGACTAACTCTGCTTGTTGATGATTGGGATCGTGGTAGAGATATTCAATGGGGCAATTGTGAAAGTAGTAAATACCAGCTTTGCCCAAACGACCTCCGCGCAAAGCCGTTTCTGTTAGCCGATGCGATAAAGCGTGAAAAGGTACCATTGAGCCATCTTGATCAATAAGTAACAGCAAATCCGCTTGGTTCACCCGACGTGGAACTAACACAGGTTCAAGCAATAAACCTTTGCGTCCAATCTGGTTTACTGTTGCTTCTAAATCTAATTCTGTTGCTGCTCCCTCACGTACTGAGCGGCGCAAGTAGCGCCATATTTGTTTCATTTGTCGTTCAGTGACAGGAAAATACTCGGTAGTAAGGATGAAGCGACTTTCAGGAATTACCTCATTTTTACAGCCAACTTGCAGCACTGTTTGAACTACTTGTACTTCATCTTTAATTGTTTTTGTCAATTGTGAAGCTAGAGGAGCAGCAAGAAGCTTACTCGAAGTTGCTTCAAAATGGGAAGTACTGTCAATTCGCCGTTTAGAGTTCCGCTGAGATACTTGCTGGAAGAGTATGTATCCGACACTTCCGGTGTTGACTATAAGCAAACTCCAATAAATCCAATTGGTTTGGTTGGGATCTGGGTTCGAGTTGGGTGTTTCGGTTGGCTGTGCTGTTGGAGTTGCCTGTATGCTAGGCTTTTGTTGTGGTATTGTAGTCAGTTTTGATGTTTGAGTGGGTTTTGATGTCTGAATGGGTTGTAATGTCTGAATGGGTTGTGCTGTCTGAGTGGGTGGTGTTCGCTGTTTTAAGAATTCAATACCCACAACAATGTCAATTGCCAAAATAGCTAAAATAACGTAGCGAGTAATAATCCGAGAATTCCAATGCAGTTTAAATTGCTTTTTTGAGGTTAAAACGACACCCTCACTACTCATCACTCGTTCAAACTGATACTCAAATAGCTGCTTTTCTTCAGCAGATTTAATCCACAAAGTCTGACACAGCCGTTTCAAAGCCCCTTTGTCACTCATCCCAAAACCAGCTTGCATAGCTTGCAAAACCAACTGATACTCATCAATCCCCAGTGGTAAGCCAGCTTCCCGTAGGCGAGTGAAAAGTTCTTGAAGTGGCAATTCATTCACGTCCACGGCTTTGCCTCAAATGACGAATATGATCATCCCAACTTTTCAGCAACACGCCTGCAAATGGCAGCTTTCCATCCAATTTTGCCAAAACCTCATCTTGAGGAAAGCGACGCAGTACCTTAAACCAGTCAATCAATTCACTCGTACTCACTTTCTTTCCACCTTCCCCTTTATCTTTGCGCATTTCCTCGCGCAGCAATAAGAAGCGAACGACAGCTTTATCTACTAACGCTTTCGGTGAATCAGGAAAGTGGTTATTTACAATTTCTACCAATCTTGGGGGGCTAGGAAATTCCACATAGTGAAACAAACACCTCCGCAAGAAAGCATCTGGTAAATCCTTCTCGTCGTTGCTTGTGATAAAAACTATGGGCGGTGCTTTTGCTTGGACTTCCTGTCCTGTTTCTTCTACAATAAACCGTTGCTCATCAAGTTCTAATAACAAGTCGTTGGGAAAGTCAATGTCAGCTTTATCAATTTCGTCAATTAATACCACCGTCCGCTGTTCGTTTTGGAAAGCACGTCCTAATGGTCCCCATTTCACATAGGTAGCTGGATCACTAATCCGTGGGATATCCTCATCTTTGATGATACGACCTGTGGCAGCAAGTTGGGCATCGCGTAAGCGACTCACCGCATCATAACTATAAAGACCATCCTTGGCGCGAGTACTAGATTTGATGTACCAAGCTTCCAAAGGCAAACCAAGTTCATAAGCCACAGCACGAGCTAGTCTTGTCTTACCGCATCCCGGTTCCCCCTTGAGCAAAAGTGGTCGTTCGAGGTAAATTGCCAGGTTAACAGCTTCTATTAATTCCTCATTCGGCAAGTAAGGATACAACAGATGTCCAGTTGCATCTCGTTCTACCAACTGCGGCTGCACTTTGCCAGTGTACTCAAGTTGTTTGTCAGTCAAATCTTTAACCATCTTTCCCTTTCTTCATACCAATTGCAGCCGCAGCGGTGACAAATTTCTGAAAATGCTAGTTCTGGAACCCCGTTATCACTATTTTCCAAAATTTCTTGGACTAAATCTTCTATTTCATTTATGAGTTCAACTAGAGGTAATGTGTGGAACTCTGTCTCAAGCATCTCAAACCAGTCAGTGAGAATGCGATCGCCAAACGGATTAATGATTGGTAATTTAATCGGAACTCTCGGTTCCCAAGTTGGTTCTAGTTCCTCCACAAAGATGGTATCCTGACAACCTACACAGCCTTCATAATCCACCAAAAACATCAGTAACTGGTATTTTGTTGGAGAGACATTCGTGCTTGACTCGCCAACGGTAACCAAAATTCGTCAAGTAATTCTTGCAAATACCCTTCTGGCATACAATCCACGCCATGAAAGACAAGAATGACATTCTGTGTCTTCCACCAGTGAAAAACTCGTTCAGCAATTTCTGTAGGTGAGTGTTGTCTTCCCAAGCCAACACGTCCACCAAATTCACGCCACAAAGCAGAAATATCTCTTCTGCGTCCTATCCGGTCAAGTTCAATTCGCACCATCTTGCCCATTGTACCCAAGCGGATATGCTGTGTAACTAATCGATTCAGTAGCCAACGTTGTCCATGATCTAGTAAACCGTGGATAAGGAAAGCTCCTATTGACTGTGCTTTCAGAAATTTGAGGAATGAGCGCACTTGGTCTCGGTAGCCTAATTTTAATAAAGCACGGTATAACTCTTAACTACAAGCTACTGACTCTAGATTGTCAATCTGCTGTATGATTTTATCGCGTTCACCTTCAGCTTCCTCAATCTGCTTGTGCAGACTGAAAAGAGCCACAGCGTCTATTGCCGTAACTTTTGCTGTCTGTAGAAACAATATCTTTTCTTCTAGCAAATCCAGTAATTTTTGTAGTTCTTCACGTTGGCTCATGTATATATTGAACAGAGGATGTGACTCCATTGCTTGTTCTGGGGGCTTGCAGTCGCTGCTCAACTTATTTATTGCTACAACATCAAAACGCGCTGTTACGGATTATTACTTAAAGTATTGTAAAACTTCAATTGCTGAATAGAGCACAATTTGTCATTAAAGTAAACTTAGTTTATAGACTTAGTTTGCAAGAATTATGGAAACGGTCAATATCCACCAAGCTAAAACGAATCTCTCACGGCTTTTGTCGCGGGTAGAACTTGGAGAAGAAATCATTATTTCAAACCGAGGCGTTGCGATCGCCAAGTTGGTTCCGTTTAGCTCCTCATACAATCGACGGAGTAGTTTAGGGCAGGATCGAGGGCGTTTCGTAGTGCCAGAAGACTTCAACGCTTCCTTACCGGAAGATATCCTAGCAGCATTTGAGGGTAGCCAGGAGTGAAACTTTTGCTGGATACGCAGTGCTGGTTATGGTGGTTTGCCCAACCAGAGCGTTTAAATGAGGAGGCGATGCTCCAGCAGGGAGCCAAGCCCTTGCGGGCGATCAAGCAGATTGATGACGAAAGTAATGAATTGTGGCTTTCTGTTGCTAGTGTCTGGGAAATGGGGATAAAAGTTGCGATCGCAAAGTTACCGCTAAGCGAACCGCTTGACAGTTATATTTCTAGTCGAATGGCACAATTGGGCGTGCGTTAGCGCAGCCTCTCGGAACGAGAATCGCTCTCGATTACACTATCTGATGCAATACTTGCATCTGCGTTGCCCTTACATCATCGAGATCCTTTTGACAGAATGTTAATTGCACAAGCCAGAGCTGAGGATATGATTCTAGTGAGTGCGGATCCTATCTTCAGACAATACGACGTTTCCATGCTTTGGGCTGCAAGCTTATGAGATATTTGTGTGTCCACCGAAGCGATCGCCTCTGGTGTGGAAGAATGAGTAACAGTATCTGGTAGAAATTACTATGAGTAAAGAAAGCCTACTATCCGGCGTATCTATTGATGCCAATATTTACTTTGGTAAGCCATGTATTCGGGGACATCGCATCTGGGTTTCCCTAATTTTGGACTTTCTCGCTATTGGGATGACAATTGAGGATCTGCTTGAGGAGTATCCGGGTATAGAGCGAGAGGATATTCTTGCTTGTATTGTCTATGGTGCCGAAATGGCAAGGGATTATTATGTCGAGATTCCCCTGGGAATCCACAAGTAACTCTCAAAGTGAAGCCCATGAGAAGAACTGTTTTTTTGAAAGACTTGTTATCTCAAGATTTAAAGAAATATGCTTATAAATCCTTTGCGCCAACTTTTGAGCAAAGCAGAGGCGCAATCATTTCAGCTTTTGGGAGAAGATCTGGTTCTGCTCTCGGGAGCCAAGCTGCGGGAGGCTGTGGCTATATACGAGGCTGAGCTTGCACGCACAGTTCCCTCAAGCATCCGTCCACTTTTTGAGCACGAACAGGCTGCATTTTTATCCGAAGCTCATGCTTGGCTGAAACGTTTCAATCAAACCATCCATACGCGCATTCGTGGTTATCTGGCACTCGGACGCCTCTGTAATTTTGAATATCCCTGGCCAACGATCGCCGTGCTGGGAATCTGTGAGGTCCTTGAGCGTATAACCCATGCACGCGTTTACGGGCTAGTTGGCAAGGTTGCCCGTCATCTTGTCAGGTATGGGGAACTCGAAGATCTGGCGAGTCAAATTGATGACATACTCCTACGAACAAATCGTAGCATTTTTGCAGATTCGGTTCCCACGGTGCTTATGGCTCTGCGTTGTCACAATCATAGGTCTCGGGGAGCAGACGACCTCGCTGAGGCTCTACTTTCAGGTCCTCTCACGCCACTTATGGATGAAGAAAGCCGTGAGCTTTGCCGTGGACTTTATGAAGCACTCGCAGTGGATGAAGGTCAAGAACGCTTCTCCCAACTGGTGGCACTGACGCTGCGCCACTTCCAGCGTGAGCAGGCAATTTTAACGTATCACTTGGAAGGTACACTCTCGCAAAGCAAAGAATCATCGCTCGCTAACCGCCTCATGCGAATATCTAGCGTGAGCGCCCCAGTCATCGAAAGTACATCCAATGGTTACCAACTGGTGTTCAAGCCGTACAAACTGCCTACAGATTTCAACCTTAAAGAGCACGAGATCCGTGTTAATGAGTTTGCCTGTGCGTTTATCATATCGGTCACAAGCAAAATTTCTGATTACCAAGTTGCTGTAGATTACGTTGTCAAACGGTTCGGTGAAAAAGGAGAGCATGCAGTAGTCACATTCTAAAGTGGAAGTCGCTTCAGTCAAGCAATTTTCACCAATTGAACTTCCCCGGCAGCGATCGCCTCATGAGAAAAACTCAATATTTCCCGAAGCCCCTGTCATGTTAAATTCTTGGGAATAAAGAGCTTGCTGTACTCACAGCCATGGGTATTTTCTCGCTTGATATCGGGAAAAAATTATCATCTCATCCTACTAACGCATTTGCTTCCTAGTACTCTGTCACACAAACTATGTACGGTGAAATAAAAAACCACAAAGGCGCATAGACACGAAGTGGCTTCCCGCAGGGTAGAACGCAAAGAAAGAGGAAAAGAAGACAAATTCTACTCATTGATTTACGCCTCAAAGTTGCCTTGACGAAATACTAGTATCTGATACATTTATGCTGAACATTCCTGCACGTTACTGAGTAACGCACCGAATGAAACAATAGCAATACCATCTTGGTTGACGGTAAAGGAGGTATCCCTCAAAGCACGCAACATGATGTTGCGTGCGCCGTTTGCATCTCTTGGTGTTTGGGTTCCACAACTCGGACATTTGTGAACTTTGTTTCCACCAAGCTTTGCATGTCGATGACCACACACACCGCAAGTTTTTGATGTGTAAGCCTCGCTGAGATCAATCACCACGCAACCACGCTTTGATGCTTGATGTTTTAGAGTTGACTTAAACCGATAATGCGCCCAAGTCAGCATATTTCTAACTGTCTTTGACCGTATTTTCCTACTCGACTTGGCTACCATTTGGGAAGACTCGAAGTAAGGCAGAAATATAACACGGTAGTTATTAGTCAGATAACACGCTGTCTTTTTGTGAACTTCGTTAACCAGGTTTTGTATTCTATTTCGCAACCTGTTTGCAGCACGTCGCATCGACTGACGACGCTTAGAATTGGTTTTGGTCGAGCGGCTGATCAACTCATCCAGATATTGACACAAACGAGTGACTCGACCCATGTCATTACCGCCAACCTCTATTACTTTATCTCCATCGTATCCAGTGAGAAAACTTCTAACTCCTGGGTCAAGCGCTATTAACTTGTTGGAGTCAGAATCTTGACGCTCAAAAGGTTCTGGGAATATTGCAAACCACGTACCACGCTTGTAAACTAGTTGTGTTCCATACTCACAGCTTGTTGGCATTGGCTCGCTTACAACAAAATTCATTTTCTTCGTTTTGTTGTAATACCATTTTCCGTTAGTCAAGTTGGAGTTGTTAAACTTAATACTTTGTTGTGGGTTGCGAACAGAACGAAACTTGGCATCACGGCTAGCTGAATAAGCTTGATGAGCATCAAAGATGGCGTTTTGTTTGATATGGCATGGCACTTCTTTTACCCAATCAGGTAGGTCAGATTGCATCACCATATTTCGTAATTTCAACTTACCAATTCGAGATTCAGAATTACGCTGCATTGATATTGCCTGATTAAAGCAGTATCGACATGCCGCTAGCCATTTCTTCCAAGTTTTATGCAACTCAGGCTCTGGGTAAATCCTTATCTTCTTTGATTGTAGTTTTGTACTTTCGCAATCCGTACAACCGACAGGAAAAGACGTGAACAATTGCGAGAATGTCCTCAACCATTTCTCGCTCTGGGGAAAGGTTGTCTTGGTTGAGAACCACGAGTCTT
>NZ_CAWPKW010000154.1:0-81694 GCF_963888615.1 Brasilonema octagenarum UFV-OR1
CAGCGTCTCCGTAGGAGATACGCGTAGCGTCTCCGCAGGAGATACCCGAAGGGCACTGGCTCCCCAACCCCTCTCCGAACTCCGGAGAGGGGAGCGTTTGCGGAAGCTTATGCGGGGTGAGGTGACGACTGTATTGCACCGAAGTGAGAACCGCTAAGTAGGTCGGTACAAATAAAGTTAACTAGTCAAGGCAGTCATTAGTCATTGGTCATTAGTCATTGTAAGAATTTCAGCGTTTTCACATTTCGTAACATAGTTCAGTTTATTCTTACCTACCTACTTATAACCTAAAAATAAGGTCTCATATTTAATCTGACGAGAGTAATAAAAGAGCGCTATAGCGTTCCGCCACGCTGAGAGGATTTTTCTGTTCCCACTCGCTGCTCAAACATTCAAAATTATCAATTCAAAATTCACGCATTAAGAATTTTTTTTGAACTTTGAATTTTGAACTTTGAATTGTTTTGTTCCCTGTCCCCTCTTAATAATGATTCAAACAATTATTGTTTATGTGATCATTGGGCTGATTATCACTGGGATTTTAGTCAGTCCCACCTTAGTTAAACAAAGAAGAAACCGTCTTAAACATCGTCCTTTTCCCCCACTTTGGAATGCGATTATTGAAAACAATCTTCCCATTTATCTGCATCTTTATTGCTTCTTCCCTGTTAAGCGTTAAGCGTTAAGCGTTCCCTGCCCTGACGAGTTAGTTCACCAAATCAAACCGGATTCCTATACACTGCAAATTATGATCGTCGCACAGATAAATCCATCAAATTCGCCAGCTTGTAAACAATCCGCGCACCGACATTACCATCCCACTCAGCATCACCAACTTCGCACAGATCAAAACCAATAATTTTTCTACCACTATTTACCAATTCACGAAACAAACAAAAAGCTTGCTCTAATTCCAGTCCACCCGGAACAGGAGTTCCTGTACTTGAACAGTATTTTGGATCTAGACCATCTACATCAAAGCTAATGTAAACATATTCAGGCAAATTAGTGATAATTTCTCGACACAACTCCATCCAAGTCGTTCCCGAATACAGCTTTTGTTTCATGGCTGGGTCATAATAAGCGACAATTCGACCATGAGATTGGTTAATCATTTGCACTTCATCATGACAAATATCACGCAAGCCTACCTGAACTAACTTGGAAATTTGTGGTAGCTTCATCGCATTGAACATGATGGACGCATGGGAAAACTCAAATCCCTCATAGGCGTCGCGTAAATCTGCGTGTGCGTCTATGTGCAAAATGCCATAGTTTGCAAAGCGTGCTGCTAATGCTTGGAAGTAACCTAAGGGTGAACTGTGATCCCCACCAATCACAGCAACTCGTTTACCATTTTCAATTGCTTGCTTAGACTGTTCAAACAACCATTGATTTACCTGTTGACAAGCTTGATTAATTTCTGCTAACACAGGTGTTAAATCTGGTGTATCTGTCATGGGTTTACCTTGCTCAAGTCGCTCGATAATTTTTGCCGCTAAAGTGCGATAATATTCGTTCTTCTCTAAAATATCCTGAGGAATTTCTACCATGAAAATTCCCTGTTTCCATCCATCAGGATTATCGAAATCGAACAAATCCACTTGAGCCGACGCATCCAGAACTCGCTGTGGTCCTTGGGCAGTGCCTGCGCCATAGGAAACGGTCACTTCCCAGGGTATACCAAAGATAATCAGGTTTGCAGACTCGTAATCAAATGGTAAAGCAAAAAGGTTGCCATTAATTTGACCTATGCTACTGGGATTGTACTCTTGGAGTTGATGGCTCATGTGGGTAGATAAAACACCGCTTAGTGGACACCTGCACTATTGTAGCGAACCATAGCTTATGGTATCTTGCTTGTCAGACGCAGCCTAGGCAATGTGGCTATCCACAATTATTAAGGTAGCGGGCGCCAAGAGCCTTGCCCTTCTTCGCCTAGAGACTTGGGTCTAAACGTGTAAAAATCCGGCAACCTATGCCAACTGATCGCTTGGCAATACGCCTTTATGCGTCTGTTACTTTGCGCAATCACCCTGATAATAGGTTTTGCACAGGGTAAACCCTGAGCGGACTTGTGCTGAGCGTAGTCGTTCGCGTAGCGTCTGGTGGAGGAGATCGCAGCCGAAGGGTACTTCTCCTCCATAGTGCTGCCCCTAAAAATCCGATCGCCTTTATTTGTTTGCCAATCGCTTATGTCTCGTACCAGGTCAGCCATCAACCTTAATATTATTTTTTCGTCATTCTATAACTATATCTTAAGGAAGACAGAAAACAAGCATAGTAAAACTTATGACTATACACAATATGTTAGTGGACGTGACTATATATTTGAATCGACTGATAATCAGACAATAGGTTATATGACTGGAATTCGTGCAGGTGTCCAACGCGGGGATTATATCATTTTATGTAACAGTTCTAATACTTGTCGATATCAAGTTGAGGACATTGATTACTATTCTGAACCACCCGATATGTGGATAGCCTTACTTCAAGAAGTTGACTTTGAATAGTAGAGATTTTCATTTTTCCAGGATTTAAAGCCGAAAGCCCACGACGCGTCTTTCCATATGCGCACTTTTATATCATGTGTGTGATATTGTCAATATATTGAAACTCTATCGCTTTATGAGTAGAGTTCTCCTAACTCTACCAATTCTGAATTTTGACTCCTTTCATTGAACTTTAAAATTCTTTCTCATGAATTCCAAAGCAAAGGTG
This sequence comes from Brasilonema octagenarum UFV-OR1, assembly GCF_963888615.1. Taxonomy (NCBI): domain Bacteria; kingdom Bacillati; phylum Cyanobacteriota; class Cyanophyceae; order Nostocales; family Scytonemataceae; genus Brasilonema; species Brasilonema octagenarum. The sequence goes on from NZ_CAWPKW010000154.1 coordinate 2,725, forward strand.
AGAATTTATTTTTTCATAGAAAATACAAAAGCCATAATTATGTCGGGAAACATACAGTTTTTTTTGAAATAGAGAGACTCTTTTGAGTCATTGCAAAGATTAGATATATCAACTGACACATACTTAACAGTATTGTGTTGTTTTTATGAACTTTCGGAAAAATACTAGCATGTTATTGTAGAAAATATCGTAGAATATCAGGTAAGCATTCGTTGAAATAAGCATATACAAACTTGAGTTCAATTAAGTTTGTTGAAAAAGCCATCTACCACTTCAGATAAAAAATCCAGTTTCTGATCTAGATTATTGCATGTTTTGAGACCAGGGACAATTTATAAGTAGGTAGCCACAAGTAAACCTAACTACGTAACAAAACAAAAAGAGGTCAAAACTATTGCGATTGCGCTTCTATTGCGGGAAGCCCTCTCCGGGGTCTACGTTCCACTCGCAATAATATACTGAAAAAATTTCCCGCTTACCTACTTAACAGTTAAGACTGTGATAGTTTTTATTATCAGAGTAAAGCTTTGGAAACTCAACCAATTGGTATAGTTCGAGTAGTCTAGTAGACAAGTAAAACCCTATAAATAGGATAGAGTTAGTTACTGTGTGTCAATCACTCATCTTGATTATTTCAAGTTGCATAAATTTTTAATAATTAATATACCTCTTGAGAGATTTCCAGTGTATTTACTGATTTGAAAATCAATTTCTAAAAATAACTTTTTTAATAAGATCAAGCATCTAAAGGAAATCCCTGTAATCATGACCTCAAAATCATTGAACTACAAGATCTCAGAGTCGTCGATAGTAGTAGCTGCTGTAGAGCAGATATCGTCAGATCTTGGTGGCGAAGCAGTCATTCTGAATCTCAGATCAGGAGTCTACCACGGACTCAATGAACTAGGAGCAAAGATTTGGAACTTCATTCAGCAACCCAAGGCAGTGAAAGATATTAAACACAAGCTTCTGGAAGAATATGAAGTAGAACCAGAAGTTTGCATGAGAGATATTTTGGCACTGCTGGAAGAATTGAAAGCTGTAGAGCTAGTTAAAGTTAACAATGAAACAGTTGCGTAACTTTCTGAAACTTTCTGGGAGCGATCGCTATCTTTTCGCAATCACCTTTATGTTGCTAGGGGCAATTAGGTTGGGGCTGTTTTTCCTTGCCTTTCGGAATTTACTAAAGCTCTTGCAAAAGATACATAAGCAAAATATTCGTTTCCCATGTTCGACTCAGAAAAGTCAAATTTCTGTAGGCAAGATTGTTTGGGCTGTTAACGTAGCAACACGCTATATGCCTGGTGAAACAAAGTGTCTGGCTCGCGCCTTGACGACTCAATTCCTCATGAACCGCTATCGTTACTCCTCTGAACTACGTATAGGTGTAGCTAAAGAACAGGGAGGACAATTAGAGGCTCATGCTTGGATTGAGTATCAGGGAAGGGTTGCGATCGGTAATCTCCCGGATCTCTCACGCTTTATCCCACTACCATCTCTCGAAGGAGTCAAGCTATGAGCGGAATTATGGGAATTTACTGCCTGGATAAGCGCCCTGTAGATCGGGAAGATTTAGGACTAATGGTTGAAGTCTTGGCGCACCGTGGACCTGATGGTGCAGACATCTGGGTTGACGGATCTGTCGGTTTAGGGCATCGGATGCTGTGGACAACACCGGAATCTCTGCTAGAAAAACTGCCATTGATTAACCAGACAGGTGATTTAGCAATTACTGCAGATTGTCGAATAGATAACCGGGATGAACTTATCCATGTGTTACAATTTGATAAGTGCCCATCCGAAAAAATCACGGATAGCCAGTTAATATTGGCGGCTTACGAAAAATGGGGTGAGTCCTGCCCAGAACAACTTTTAGGAGACTTTGCGTTTGCGATTTGGGATCGGCACAAGCAATCCCTGTTTTGTGCTCGCGATCACATGGGTGTTAAACCCTTTTACTATTACCATCAACCAGGTAAAATCTTTGCTTTTGGTTCTGAAATTAAGGGACTTTTATGCCTGAAGGAAATACCGCATAGGCTAAATGAAGTAAAGGTAGGCGACTATCTGGCATCCATATTTAACGATAAGTCCAGCACATTCTATCAAGATATTTTTCGTCTTCCTCCTGCCAGTTGCATGACGTTGAGCGCCAAGAAAATGCAAATTCGCTCCTACTGGTCACTTGACTATTGCCGTGAGTTGCAATTAGGATCAGATGAGGAATATGCCAAAGCATTACGTGAAATCTTTGCTGAAGCAGTGCTGTGTCGTTTGCGTAGCGCTTTTCCAGTTGGTTCTCATCTTAGTGGTGGGATAGATTCCTCTTCTATTACCTGTATGGCACGGCAATTGCTGATGGAAGAAGAAGAAAATCGCCAATTGCACACTTTCTCCAATATCTTTGATGCAGTTCCTGAATGTGATGAGCGCCCCTTTATTGAGGCTGTTTTGGCTCAGGGGAATATAGTTTCTCATTATGTTCATGCTGATAGGCGGGGTCCTTTATCAGATTTAGATCAAATTTTTCAATATCATGATGGAGCGATTCCTGCACCTACACATTTTTTGGTTTGGGGATTGAATGAAGCAACTCACAAAGAGGGAGTTCGCGTTGTCTTAGACGGCTTTGACGGTGATAATACCTTGTCTCATGGCGAGGCTTATCTTACTGAATTGGTCAGAAAAGGACAATGGTCAACTTTTGCAAAGGAAGTCGATGATTTACACAAGCTTGCTAGTGTTTCACCACGTAAAATTCTTCAATACTATGCTTTTACGTATCTCGAAGAACTGGCACGCTCTGGGAGATGGGTTACTTTTGCCAAACAAATCAATGAGATCCTACAATACTTTAACGTCTCGCGGCGATCGCTTTTCTTGCACCACGGCTTTAAGCCTTTGCTTCCTCAACCAATACGACAGGCTTGGCAATTGCTGCGCGGACACAATCAACCAGCAAATAATGACCGCAACCAAATCGTTAAGCGTAAATTTGCCAAGCATATCAGTCTCAAAAAGCGTATTCAGGTTCTCAAGAATTCACAGTCTAATCAACCCCTTACTGAAAGAGAACAGCATTGGCGGGGTTTGACTTCGGGCGTATTGACACAAGCCCTAGAAGTATCAGACCAATATTCCGCAGCATTTTCCATTGAGACGCGCCACCCTTTTATGGATAAGCGTTTGATTGAGTTCTGTTTGTCTCTACCACCTGAACAAAAGTTTCGCCAAAGTTGGTCTCGCTTTATTATGCGTCGTGCCATGTCAAATGTTCTACCAGAACAAGTGCAGTGGCGTCGCAGCAAAGGCGATATGAGTTCCAGCTTTTTGTATGGACTATTGGAACATAATCGTGAGCATTTGGATCGAGTGATGCAAAATCATTTACATTCCATCACTGATTATGTGGATGTCAAAGCCCTACGTAAAATTTATGAAGAATTAATATCTATAAAGGACATTAAGTCCTCTGAAAGCGTAACAGACTTACTGTTCTGGCAAGTAGCCATGTTGGCTTTTTGGCTAGATCACACCCAACTCAAACAATAGAATTAGTTGGAAGTATAAATTACGCTCAATCTTTATACGTACTCATATTTAAATTGGGTGCATCTACCCAAATACACAATACTTCACAACAGGATTGAAAACAATGAAAAAAACTTACGAAGCCCCTAGACTTACCAACCACGGTAACGTGAGCGAGATCACAGCTTTTAGCTTTGATTCTTCCAAAAAAGATACCTATTTTGGACCGCCAATGGCTAGTACTCCTCTTCTAAGTGGTACTGGTTCACTTGATGGTTGTGTCAAAGATAGCAGCGGGAAATGTATCTAAGAAGCAGCTTAAGAGTTCAAGGTATGCTGTAGCATCCTTTATAAGGTATGAGCCAGTCATTAACGCCCTTGCAACTCTAAGTCTTCTTTGTTGAAGCTAGTTTCTCCTAAGGGAATAGCTATGAAGATTCATAGCTATTCCCTTAAATTCTTCCCGAACAACCAAAAAGGTGACTCAAAGGTGTTTGCTTACTCTGCCTATAATCTCTGTATTCATTCAAAATTGGCTTTTCCTGAATTGATGCCCAGTGAACTAATACCAGAAATTACTAGGCAACAGCCAGATGTAGTCATTTCCAAGGGGCAGATCGGTGACTTTGAAAATGAAGCTGCTAATGGTGGCTTAAGGCTAGTAGGGTTTTTAAAGTTAGAAAACTCAACAGTAGGAAGGTTTTTGGTAGAGTTAGGACACAAGATTGTTGTTGAACCAGACCCAGGAATTGATGAGGATTTACTGCGTCCTTTTATTCTCGGACCAGCTATTGCAGTACTGCTCAGGCAACGAGGACTGCTTGTTCTTCACGCCAGTAGCATTGCCGTGAAAGGTGGAGCAATAGCATTTTTAGGTCATTCTGGATGGGGTAAGTCAACGCTGGCCGAAGCATTCCACACTAAAGATTACAGTATCCTCACGGATGATTTGATGGCTGTCAAGATGGATACTGACCAACCCATCGTATTTCCAGGATTTCCCCAGGTTAAATTATGGTCTGATGCAGCCACTTCTTTAGGGCATACTCCGGAAAATTTGCCCCTACTACACTCAATGACGGAAAAGCGGGTTCTCCGCTTTTCCGAAGGTTTTTGCCAAAAACTGCTGCCGTTAAAGCGTCTTTACGTGCTCGACAAAGGAACTAAACACACCATTGAACCGTTGCATCCTGCAAATGCTTTCATGGAGTTGGTGCGCTATTCCCGCGCTGTCAATTTATTACAAACTCCAGACTTTACCAAGACACATTTTGAGCAGTGCCAGAAGCTAGTTAAGCAGGTACCTGTGTGCCGACTGCAACGGCAATTTTCTTTAGATGCTCTTCCGGATTTAGTGAAGTTGATAGAGGAAGATATTAAAGAGGGTGTTTACACTAGCTGAACTGTCAAAAATAACTTTTTTCCACAACCTGACTTTAGATTCAACACTAGCAGCGGCTATTTAACCTATTAATATTTTGTTTTTGTAGAAAAATAAACTATGCAAGCAGGCAAAATATTAAAACAAAAACTCCAAAACACATTACGCTTTTTGCCTGCATTGCGCCTAGTTTGGCAAAGCAGTCCCAGTTGGACGATCGCTCGCGTCGTCCTCTTGGTGATCCAAGGCATACTGCCTTTAGTATCAATCTATCTCGCTAAACTGATCGTCGATACGGTCGCTGCCAGCCTCAACACAGGTGACAAAGCAGCAGCCTTTGGTCAGGTATTATTCTTAATTGTCCTAGCAGGTGTAGTCACCCTAGTCACTACGCTTTGCACCTCCTTAACAGAACTGGTCAATACCGCCCACTCGCAGCAGGTGAGTGACTATATGCAGGGTATTCTCCAGGCTAAATCAATAGAAGCTGATCTAGAATATTACGAAAATCCCCAATACTACGATACTCTGCAACGTGCTCAACAAGAAGCTCCTTACCGCCCTCCCCAAATCCTGAATCGTTTGGCACAGGTGGGACAAAATAGTATTTCCTTGCTAGCAATGGTTGGCTTACTGTTGTCACTTCATTGGGGAATTGCCTTAATGTTATTTGTTGCTGGTCTCCCCTCTATGCTAGTAAGGGTAAAATACACTCGTGTTTTGTACCGTTGGCAGCGTAAAGTCACACCTCAAGAACGACAGTCGATGTACTTAGCTTGGATGCTGACATCAGACCAGTTCGCTAAAGAAATTCGCTTGTTTAATTTAGGCTCCTACTTCAGTCAATGGTATCTGCGTATCCGACGGCAAATATATAAAGAAAGCCTAGTCATTTTCACCGCACGTTCTCTGGCTAACTTTGCTGCTCAAGCTGTAGCAGCAATTTTAATGTTTGCTGTCCTTGCCTTCATCGTTAATCAAGCTATCCAAGGTGTCCTCAAACTAGGGGATCTCGTCTTGTATTACCAAGCATTGCAACGTGGACAGAACGATATTAAAGGTCTATTGAGTAGTGTGTCTGGTTTGTATGAAGACAACCTATTTCTCGCTAACCTTTATGAATTCCTTGACCTGAAACCCAAATTGGTTGAGCCTTTACATCCTGTGCCTATCCCCCGACCAATGCAAAGTGGCATTGTTTTTAATCATGTCAGTTTTCAATACTCTACCACTACCCGTCAGGCACTTAAGGATATTAACTTGATTATTCGACCAGGGGAAGTCGTAGCGTTGGTGGGAGAAAACGGTTCTGGTAAAACTAGCCTCATTAAACTTTTATGCAGATTATACGCTCCAACCTCTGGAAGTATCACTATTGATGGCATTGACCTGGGCCAATTTAAAATTGCAGAATTACGTCAAGAAATTAGCGTGATTTTCCAAGACTATGCTAAGTACCACTTCACAGCCCAAGAAAACATTTGGTTAGGCAACATCGATCTACCACCGCACCGGGAAAGCATAATTGCTGCTGCCCGTCGTTCTGGTGCTGATGATGTTATTACTCATTTACCCCAAGGTTATGACACCATCCTGGGCAAGTTATTTGAGCGAGGAGAAGAACTGAGCATTGGTCAGTGGCAGAAAATAGCATTGGCAAGGGCATTTCTCCGGGACTCTCAAGTGATTGTTTTGGACGAACCTACTAGTGCGATGGATCCCAAGGCTGAATACGAGGTGTTTGAAAAGTTCCGTCAACTGATCAAAAATCAAGCTGCTATTCTGATTAGCCATCGCTTATCAACCGTCAAAATGGCGGATCGCATTTATGTGATGGCAAACGGCTCAATTGTCGAAAGTGGAACTCATGACGAATTGATGCAGTTGGGCGCTACCTATGCCCACTTGTTTGAAACCCAAGCCCAGCAGTATCGATGAAGACTCTATGTGGCAAGAAACTTTCCCTCAAGCTAGTAAAACACAATCACTTTCCCCGGCGGCGAAGTTGCCGAAAATCTATAGCATTCCGATTGCTGCCGAAGCCCTAGCTCATTACAGTCGTGAACTCCAAATAGCTGAACCTGCTGAGGCATTGTGTAGGTTAACTCAAGCCATTGCCTGTAGTCCTAGTTGGGCAGAAATGCCTCCAAGCGTATTGATTAGCCGACCAACTCCCGAACCTGTACTTGCGGTGTTGGGCTGCTTTGATGAAGTTGCTAAATTCCGAATTTGGACACAGTTGCAAAGCTTGAATCGGGATCTAGCTCGGATGCGCTATGTTAGCTATGGTCAAGCTGAGCTAGACTGTCAGCGCTTGGCTTATCAGTTAATTGATCGCTTTGGTCATGAGGAACTGAAACGCTTTCACTTCACCGGCATTCCTCGCGGGGGACTGATTGTACTGGGTATGCTGGCTTATTGTTTAGGACTCACGAGTGAGCAATTACAGCCACCGAAATCGCCGGATGTGCCTTGGGTGGTAGTGGATGACTGCGTGTATACAGGATCGCGATTCTACGGCTTTGTGCAATCCCACTCGCAGCAGAAGATGATCTTTGCCCATCTGTACTCTCATCCTGAGTTGCGTTCGCGCATCATAACTTGTGAACCTCACGTCCTTGCTTGTGTGAGTGCACACGATGTTTATGACTACGCACCTGAAGAATTGGGCGATGATTACCAAGCTTGGCAGAAACACTCGCTCTTCAACCTTAGCGGTTTCCGCTATTGGGTTGGAAAAACTGACCATGTGTGTTTCAGTTGGAATGAGCCAGATCGCTTTTTTTGGAACTCTATTACGGAAAAAATCGAAGGTTCCTGGTTGCTTCTTCCAAAAGACGTTTGCTTGAAAAATCAATTTAAGGGTGCTTCCAAGCTTCTGAATGTGCAAATTCAGCCTGGGGCAACCGGATCCCTCAAGCCTGCGGCACAGGTTGTCTTTGGTCAGTATGGGGAGCAAATTGTGATTGGCAACCTTGAAACACAGCAAAGCTTTGGACTAACTGATTTGGCTGCTGATATTTGGTTAGCTATTGTTGAGCACGGCAATTTGGAAGAGGTCATAACAGTGTTATTAAAAATCTACGACATTAATGAAACCACGCTACGCTCTGATGTGGATATTTTTATAGATCAGTTGTACGCCGAGGGTTTGCTAATTAAATTGGATGATCGCTAATTCAAAATTATGCTCCTATCTTTACCCTTAAGCAAGCTTATACGCAAATATTGAAAAGCCAAAAATAAGATACACCTATTACAACTTATTAATGAAAATGCAAACTTTACCAAGACCATATATCAGGAATTTCGAGACAAATATTCGCCCCGAAATAGAGCTACTTCTTTGTTGCGTCCGCCCACAGGTTGATGATGCTATTAGCGAACGCATCAAATCCTTGGTTAAAGAAAACATTGACTGGCAATACTTAATCCAAATAGCACATGGACACGGTGTCATACCCTTAGTGTATACCCGCCTCAATGCTGTCTGCCCAAAAGCTTTGCCCGACTCCGCTTTGAACCAGCTACGTAGTCTTTTCGGTGCGATCGCTGGGCGTAACTTGTTTTTGACTGGAGAACTCATAAAACTCCTAGAACTTTTGAAGGAGCAAGGGATTATAGCAGTACCTTATAAAGGGCCAGTTTTAGCTACCTTAATATACGGTGATGTAGCTCTACGGCAATTCGGTGATTTAGATATTATTGTCGAAGTGCAAGATATTTTTGCAGTCAAGAAATTGCTGCTTGATCAAGGATATCGACCCAATTTTGAAATGACTCATGCAGAAGAAATTGCTTATCTGCAAGCTAAAACTGAGCATACCTATGACTTTATTCACGATGACAAAGGAATTTTTTTAGAAATTCATTGGCGAATTGCACCAAAGTACATCACTCCCATCGAACCTAAACACTTGTGGCAAGACTTGGAACCATTCTCATTGGCTGGCACAACTATATCCTACCTGCCCCTAGAAGACTGGCTACCAATTTTATGCGTACATGGGTCTAGACATATGTGGGAAAGGCTGTCATGGCTGTGCGATATTGCTACACTCCTTCACAAACACCCAGATCTAAATTGGGAAAAAGTCTTCAAACAAGCTAGCACTTTTGGGTGTAGACGGATACTGTTTTTAGGGCTTTTCTTGGCACATGATCTTTTAGGAGTTGTCTTGCCTACAGAAATTTGGCAGCAGGTAAAAGCTGAACCGATGGTAAGTGCGATCGCCCCCCGAGTATACAATCAACTTTTTGATCAAGTCAGGACTTCCGATAGATTTCTGGGTAGAACTCTCTACCATATTCAGGTGAGGGAACGCTTGCAAGATAAAGTTCTTTACATCCAATCTTTCTTCCACTGGTTAATGAGTGGGAATGCCTCAGTTTAATGTGAGTTCAAAGCATCAAACATTATGGCTGATAAATTCTACAAATATAGTGTAGGGGGGTAAGGTATATTCTGATTTATTGTACTAATTAATTTAAAAGCAAAAATAGAAAATAGAAAATTTATAATCGATGAAACGACGATTTTTTTTGCTAAGTGCAGGTACATTAACATTCTCACAACTGCTTGTTAACTGTGCTGAAAACAACCAGGCAACCCCAATTAACCAGTCGCCAAAAGATTCAAGTGGTAAGCGAGAGCTTAATAAGTTTCGCAAGAACTTGAATAATTTTCCTAATGAAAATATTTCTTATCCAGCTGATGCTGGAGTGATTGACGTCATGAAGGACTATGGCGCTCGCGGAGATGGAAGGACAGATGACACTACCGCCATTCAATCTGCTATTAGCGCTGCTGTTGGAACGAAAATGATAGTATATTTTCCAAAAGGAACATATTTGGTTTCAAATACTATTTCTGCAAAAGATACTAATGGAGTTTGGCGCTGCCGCCTAATTTTACAAGGATACAACAAACAAAATACTATTATAAAATTGAAAGATAATTGTCCCGGTTTTACAGACTCAAAGAACCCAAAAGATGTTCTGCAAACTGGGAGTGATAATCCGATTGCTCAAGACGGTCCTCAGGCAGGAGGAGGTAATCAAGCATTCAATAACTCTGTTTTGAATTTAACTATTGATATTGGAATAGGTAATATTGGTGCAAGAGGGCTAGAGTATCTTGCAAATAATCAAGGAATTTTAGAAAATGTCACTATAAAATCCTCAGATCCTAAAATGTTGGGAGATATAGGACTTGCTATGATTCGCTTTGGTCCTGGTCCATGCTTGATTAAAAATGTCACAATAATTGGATTTAATTACGGAATATATGCTTTTGGGATGGAGTATGGATTGACTTTTGAAAATATCGCAATTGAAGGGCAGCGAGTAGCAGGTATATATAATAATGGACAAGTTATGGCGATCCGCCGATTAATTAGCTACAACGAAGGAACTATTCCAGTCATTAAGCTTGATGGCGCAGGTTTTCTAGTTATGGTAGATTCTGAATTAATTTGTTCAGGAAATACTAAAAATTCAGTTGCTATTGATAGTGTGGGTGATAATTCAGAATTTTTCTTAAGAAATGTAAAAACCTCTGGTTACCGAGTTGTAAGCATAACAAAAAGGAGACAGTCTGAGAAGACAGAAAATCCTATGATCGAGTATTCTTCACTACCTGTCAAACAACTGTTCTCCTCAACTCGAAAAAGCTTGAATCTTCAAGTAAAAGAAACACCAAATTACTACAATAACAACTTTTCAGATTGGGCTTTTGTTGGTCCTCCAACAGGAGGAGATGATACCTCCAATATCCAAGCAGCACTAAATTCTGGTAAACCTGTTGTCTACTTTAAGTCAGGGCTTGGTTATTTTATAAGTACAAAATTAGTGATTCCATCAACAGTCAAGAAAATTGTTGGTATGAAAGCAACTATACTTTTTTCTAAAAACAACACTTACTTTAGAGACAAGAGTAAGCCAAAAGCGCTATGGGAAGTAGTTGATGGTAGTGATTTGTTGGTCATTGAAGCCCTAGATTGCACTATTTTTAATACCAATACTGAAACAGCGGGTTGTTATTTTATGCACAATAAATCCGCTAGAAGTATCGTGCTTAAAAGGATTCCTGCGGGATACGGTGCTTACAAAAATGAAACGCCAGCATCAGGTGTACCACTTGGCGAGCTTTATATAGAGGACTATTCTGGAACTATCAGAATTAACGTTCCTCAAAAAGTTTGGGTGAGACAATTTAACCCAGAGAACTTTGAAGATGGGTACAACGCCAAGGTCACAAACAATGGTGGAGATCTCTGGATTCTTGGTTTCAAAATAGAAGGACCTGGTTCCGCCATTGAAACAAATAATGGTGGTCGCACCGAAGTACTAGGCGGGGAAATATACGCCTCAGGATATGTTCCCCCTGCTGGAAAGGCTTGCTTCCTTGTCAATAATTCTTCTGTCAGCTTTTCTGTTGGCACTTCGGGTGTAAATCAGTATCCAGTAATTGTCAGAGAAACAAGAGGCAAAGTTACTAAGAATTTGAATCATCGTGATTTGCCATCTAGAGGTGGTCCCTCTGTTGCCTTACCATTGTACTCAGGGCAAGTAACGCGAAAAAAAGGGATGAAATAAGTTTGGGCGATCGCTCGCACTCGACTCCCTAATGTCAAGTTTTCTGTCAAATCTACTACTTTCTAGACATTGTTTAAGGGGTGCTGATGTGCTTGTCGAGCCAGCCGCCGCTCATGCCATTGTAGACTAATCAAAATAGCCACAGTAAGGGTTTGACCCGCCTCTTCCATCTGAGTGAAAATCAGACCAAAGACAAACAGAGTCAGCGTCAAAAATTTGCAAAAATCATCCACACAAACACGAGACCATAAGACATAGCCAAGATACAGATAAGCCCCTAGACCTAAAAACCCTAAGTCTCCCCAGACGCCAAGCCAGCTAAATAAAGGCATAAACATTGAAGACTCCTTGGCAAGCCAACTTGCATACACTTTATCCCAGACTTCTGTACTCACAGGATGAGTTGTAGCCCCTAACGGACCCAGTAGACTCCAATAATCGCGGAAAAACCACCCTCCTAACCGCCCCACGGTATGACCTGGTCCAAGACCGAACAACCAATTTAAGGGTGACTTATAGTAAGAAACAATCATGGGAACCGCTGCCATTTTAGTCCTAACAGCCTCACCATCAGGACCGTAAAGTTCTGTTCTGCTAAACCAATATTTAAATGCTTCCAAGCCTTCTATTTCTAGGTTTTCCATGCACCAATAAAAACCTATAATAAACAAAGTAAAAATTATTATATACATTAGTGCTTTGCCAAAATCATTGTATTTAAAAAATACCAAAAGCATCCAGGCTACTACAAATACTATTAACACCTGCTTGGAGTCGGAAATTAATAATTGCCAAAACGCAAGGAGTAACCAAAATGCTCGAAGCCAAATAGAAACAGTCTTAGCATTCAGCAGATAATACAAACCAACAGCTAATGAAACGGAGCAAGATATATAATTGCCAGCGCCTGACAAATAAAAAACACCTTGAACAGCGTCTTGCGGAGTGTATTGGGCAACACTAATCTTACCCATCTCTATAAGAGGTTTCTGAATTAAAGCCACTAATAGGTTAATTAGGGCAGAACCTAGCAGCCAAGCTCTCAACTTTTGAAAACTTGCTGGCGTTAGAGGTATACAAACTATCGTCAGCAGCATCAAAAAAGGCTCACAAAGTATCATAAAATCCAAGAATACATTAATCGCACCTGCCTTATTCAAAAGTGCACTGGCAAGCATGACCCCAAGAAAGATAAAACACGCAGTTATAATTTCCCATGTAGTTGCTATTTGCTTGCTATCCTTGGTTCGGGTCTTGGTTATCGCAACTATGAGAGCAAATGGAACCAACAAAAAATGTGCAAAATTGATGACTTTAGGGACACCTGCTGCACTAATAATACGGGGGTAGAAAATACTTATAAAAGCAATTATTATGAGTGATAAACTAGTAAGGTATACTTGTTTACGTGGTTTCCAAAAATGTTGATTTATAGAGTTTTTTGTATTGATCATTCTTAGGTTTCTATTCTTTCAGAAAAGAACTGCATGAGTATTTTTACTGGTTTATAACGAAAAGTTAACTTATTGCTCACTCTAGTAATTATAATTATATTAATGTGGAATAAAAGTTGATATATTGATATGCACTATTTGATTTAGAAAAAGAATAATCCTGAGATTTATAATCATAATCAGGCTGAGCTAGGCATTGAAGAATTGCTTGCGAAAGATTTTCGATGCTATCGCCTTGTAGTTCAAAATAAGTGCAATTAGAGGAACCTATTTCTCTAAAGATAGGAATATCTGAGCAAACTACTTTACATGAAAGATATAGTGCTTCAGCTAATGGTAGGCAAAAACCCTCTGTAGAAGAAGGCACTACTAATAGTTCACAGTTTTGATACAGCCAACACAGTTCATCATCATCTATTGATGAAAGCATGAGTACACGCTCTTGTAGAGAAAGTGTTTGGATTTGATGACAAATGTTTTCTGTTTCCGGTCCAGAACTACCAACGAGAATCAGCTTAGTTGAATCTTTTAGCTGATTATTTTTTAATAACAGAGAATATGTCTGTATTAAGATATCTAAATTTTTGTTCTTACGATGCTGAGCAACGGCAAGTAAGAAAGGAGTATTAATACTACTTTCTATATTCTTGGGTACTCTTGGTTTAATCTGACTAAAATCTACATAGTTATAAACGACAGTAGTTTTTTTCCGTTGCTCAATGTGGGGGAAATAAATTTTTAGGAATTCTAGTGTTTGTTTGGAAACGCAGGAAAGTCCATCGCTATTGTTGATGCACTGTTTCAAAAATAACTGATTGAAGATAACATTTGGGTAGCCAAAGTTTTCTGGGTATTCATAAGGATATAGGTCATGAATAGTGGTCACGACTGGACAGGGAAAAACTGAGCGAAGAAATGGAAGTGGAAATGAAAGATGGACAATATTAGAATGGAGTTGTTTGGCGAGTTTTGGTAAACCAAATAAAAACCAGAGATTTCTTGAAACTGAGCTATTTTTAATGTCTACGCTCAGTAAATTAATTTTTTGTGAAGACAGATTAAAAGTTTTTTCAAAGTAATCTTTTTGCCATGCTCCTACAACCAAAGTAACTTTGGTTACTTGGTCGGTATCGACAAGACATTGAGCAAGATTTGCAGCGTGTCTGCAAACGCCAGTCGGTTTTGTAGGTCTGTGTAAAGCAGCAATTAGGATATGCATATTAGGGCGTTATTTTTAAAATTTGAATGTACTTAGCGATACGCCTTTGGCGTCTGCGTTCCGCGCAATCGCAATTCAGGCTGCTTCGTTATTTTTTCTTTCTGAGCTACGATTTCTTCATAAACCTCAGCCAAACGTTCTCCCTTAACTTGCCAACTAAAAGCCTCTGTTGTTAACTTCTGTCCGGCTTGACCCATACGTAGGCGTAGTTCTGGGTCTTTAGCGACACTAATCATTGCTTTAGACAAGTCATCGACTGCCTGATCCGGATGATTTGCAGAAATTTTGAAGCCAGTTTCCTCAGTAACCTGCAAAGCTGGTCCTCCCAAGTCCAGACAAATGACCGGACGCCCTGTTGCCATTGCCTCCATACACACCAACCCCCCAGAATCGTGTAAACTGGGATGAACTAGCACATGGCACTCGCCTAGCTTTGCCAAAGTCTCCTCACGGGGTAACTCGCCCCAGAACTTTACCTGTTGAGCAATTCCTAAATCTTGGGCAAGAGTGTGAAGGCGATCGCGTTCCGAACCGTCTCCCAAAATCCAGTACTCGGCATTAGGCAGGTTTGCCTGGGCGAAGGCACGCAGTCCCAGATGAAACCCTTTCCAATGCCACAGTCTACCGATGCTAATAAACCTTACTGGCAAAGCGTCTGGCATCCCGTACTCAGCAAGATTGGCTATTTCTTCCTTCGTCAGCCCTATCGCAGATAAAACCTCCACATTACTGACACCCATTTTGTACAGTCGCTTAGCCGTATCCTCAGTTGTAGCGCTAACGACAGCACTTTTTTTAGCAGTCAGATGCACAAACGGATCAAGTTCCCCTAAAAAGCGAACAAAGTCCCTCATAATTTCGTAAGTCTTTGCACGCCAGCTAAAATCTCGCCAAAACTCTTTTGGCGCAGATTCGCCGCCACCAACAGGTCCCCACACAAAAGGAACTGGCAGCAGTGAAAGAAAGCTAGGATTTGAATACTTGACAAAAGTAACGTGCTGTGCGACTTCAAAGCCGATTTCACGATGTAGACGGCGGGCTACAAAGTATGCTTGGATCTGCCAAAGATAGTAGTGGATTTGCATCGCACCGCTTGACCCCCAGCGCCAGAGGCTACCCAAGATGGGAAGATTGAAATATACGAAGTGTAAGTTAGGCACTGGGTTGCGGGCTAGCTCGGCTTCAATTGCTTCCCCACTTTCGTCAAATCGAGTTAAAACCCAAACTTCGTGATATTTAGCGACTTCCCGAACAACATTCCAGCCCACGCCGCGCTCAGATCCCTTGCCTGGTTCACACGAGTAGGCGGACATCAGAATTTTCATATCTAGAGCGCCTCTTTAAAATAGATTGAACAATGAAAAAATTAAGTTTTACTATAAAAACACTAGTGCAAGATTTTTTTAGCGATTAAGTTTTAGCAACTCCTTTAAATTCCTTACAAGCCTGAACTTTCTCATAAATTTCAGCAATTTGTTCTCCTGCTTTTTCCCAGGTAAACAGTTTAGCTCTTGCAAGTCCTTTGTTGACTAATTCCTGATAGGAATCAGGATGATTGTGAAGATGACACACTGCATCTGCAATTGCTTGATAGTCGTTTGGATCAACTAATACTCCCGCATCTCCTACTACTTCAGGCATGGCTGAAACCTTGGAGGTAATAACTGGAATTCCACAAGCCATTGCCTCTAAAAGGGTTATGCCAAATCCCTCATGGAGTGAAGGTGCTATTAACATATCAGCGGCGTTATAAATTTGAATTAGGGTAGATTTATCTGGCTTGCCTAAGTAGCTGATATGATTTTCTAGCCCTTGAGTTTTGATGAATATTTTTTGTTCATCTGTAAAGTCTGCACCCACTTTCCACAAGTGGATAGACAAGCCTCGCTGCTGCAAAGTTTCTATGACTTTAAGAATGGTAGAGAGATTTTTACGCGGATGATTGGAGCCTACATTTAGTAAACAAACTGTTTCTGGTGAAATTCCATATTTTTGCCGTAAAGACTCAGCTTGTTCTTTGGGTAATGGTTGAAATGCGGCTTCAACTGCATTAGGTATTACAGAAATACGTGCAGGTTCAATATCCATTATTTGAGTCGTATCTTTGGCTGTTGCAGAAGAAACAGCGACGACATGATCGGCGTACTTCATACCTTTGACAGCATGTATCCACATACCACGACTGAGGAAGGGCAGTTCCACTGAACCTTGAAGATTATCGTGAGAGTAAAAGTTGACGAGATCGTGACAGGTGACGACAACAGCTTTATTTTTCTTTTTTAACCAATAAGTGATGTGCGCCTCGCTAGGGTCGATGATATGAAAAATATCCGCGACTTGCTGCTGCACTTGTTGAGGAAAGCGCCAGAAACGTTCGTAGTATTTCCAAACTCTGAGTAACAGAGAACGACTTTTTCTGTCAACAGGTTGCGGTTTGAGATCAACAATCTCCCAGTTTGGTCGGACAGATCGCAGTCCTGAAATTATGCCATCGGCATAGACATCCATGCTAGGTTCAGGCATCATCCGCGCAATCACTACACGCATTGGTAATCTTTTACCCTCAAAACATCATCAAAGCTAGATTTAAGGCACTGCTATATGAGCTTTTCGTGTCTCATCGCATATGCTGCATTGTTTGGCTCCAGTAATTTTTGCCATAGGTTAAGCAACCGCTCTGCAATCCGTTCGTGCGTGTAATGCTGATACACTCTGGTCATGCCATAGCGTCCAGTTTCTTCGCGCCACTGTCGATCGCGGATCATGCGCTCCAATATTGCCGCTAGTCCCTGAGCATCTCCTTCTGGAAAGACTAAATCGGGTCGCCCAATCACGTTGGGAATTTCGCCAGAATTAGAACCAATGACTGGCACACCCATTGCCATTGCTTCAATTAGCACATGACCAAACTGCTCTTTCCAAGTTGGGGAAGTTCGTGAGGGCAAAACTAGGACATCAAATTTGCTGATTTCTTCTGGGGCTTTGTCGTGGGGTACTGCTCCTTGCCAAGTAACTAGATCGGCAATCTGGTGAAGAAGCGCCTCTTGTCTGAGAGTTTCTTCAAAAGAACCAGAGCCACAAAGGATGATTTGGCAGTTGAGTCCTTGCTGTTGGAGTTGGCGGACAGCTGCAAATATGACATCAACGCCTTTTTCAGGTACTAACCGCCCCAGGAAACCAATGTGAAATTTATCTTTGTGCTGGTGCGATGGCGATCGCCTATCCGCAGTAAACAATTGAGTGTCTACTCCCATCTGAGGCATGACTTCCACTAACCCAGTGTAACCCCATTGAGGCAGCAACTCCGCTCCATCACGATTGCCAGCAATCATCAGCTTTGCCGTACTCATGACAAATTGGCGCAGCCAACGGCGCGGAAGCGGAAGTTGTCGATCCATGTTTTCCCAACCAAACACGACTAAGGGTGTCTTGGTGAGTCGGCTCCAAATTGCTAGCTCAAGCGCACAAATAGAAAAAACTTCTTCCTCTACCTGTACCACGTCTGGTCGAAAGTCGTTGAGTACTTGCCAAATTTTCCAAGGCGCGTAAATATGAGCGCCGCCTCGACCTGGAAAAAGGACAGGTGCTGAATAAGTTTTGATATTGGGGTAGGGTGTCTCTAGTGGAAGTAGGCGATTCCACTCCAATGCTTTCCAGTTGCTAGGAGCAAGCAAACCGACTTGTGCTTTGCCAGTTCGGGCGAGCGCCTCAAGCTTTCCCTGGTTCACACCAACAACATAGGCGTGGCTGACAAACAGTATGCGTAGGGATGAGCTGGTCATTATAGCTTCTCTCCTGTTATGAACGCTGACCTACCAAAGGGTCTGACTGCACAGAATTAACTGGCTTGTAGCGGGGTGCAGATATTTTTTTCCCTTCAATAATGACAGCTTCATCAGTTCGACTAGAGCGTTCAATTGCTCGCACATCCTCTATCTCACTTTCAAAAGCCTGTCTGCTAGCAACCTCAAAGCCAATTTCAGACATAATCCGTAGTAACGCTGGAGTGTCATACATACACTTATGAGGAAATCGAATAAATGGTGCTAGTTTCCGCTTTAGCGCCCCATCACGAGGAGAATCATAGCTCACATAAAGTTCATCAAGCATTTCGTCGGCAGCGATTTCACCTTGCGTATACTTGTTGACAATAGCTCTCAAGTCTGGCACGATAATCCGAATAATGCCATTAGGCTTTAAGACACGGTGGCATTCTTTTAAGAAATGTTGTCCTTCGGTTTTAGATAGATGCTCCAGAGTATGAGAGCTATAAACTACATCGACTGAATTATCTTCCCAAGGAAATTTCTTCCTCAGGTCGTGCATAAAAATTTTATCTGACCAGTCAAAGTTGATAATTTTGAATGTTTTATTGATTATAGAAAAGACTGGTAGCTTTGCGATCCAAGCACCTAGTGCATAGTCTACATTTACCCAGCCACTTGGAATATGAGAACCACAACCAAGATTTAATTTGAGCATTTGATATATCCCTTTTTGCTAAGAGAACATTAGATGTGTGACGGTGGATTAACCACGTATAAAACTTGCAGTTAAGTTTCGCCTAAATAACCATCTGGCAAAACTCTTAAGTCGGCTTGATCCATACACTAGGTTAAAAAAGGCTGCAAAAAGTGCGTTTGGTAGATATTCACCCCATTGCACCAGCCACTTTTGAGGTAAAGAGTTAAAGTGGGTGTGAAATCGTGGGTTAGCAACTAGGTGCTGATGAATTTCTTTTCTCTCTATTTTGGATTTGTTTGTCAGACGGGCATGCAAGTAGCGAGAGTTGGACACTAGCACGCTGAATTTTAAATCGGTTAACTTTTGTGCGATCGCTGCACCATAAACATTTGTTACAAACAGTTTCTGTTCTTGGTGAACCCGCTCCATAATAACTAAATCTTTCTCCAAAAAATCTGGTGTCACGCTGACTAGACTTGTTGTGTTTGCTCCATGCAAGCGAAACTTACTTAGTACCTCTGGTGCTGCCCCAATCGCTGTGATTAATGGAGCGAAACGGAATATAAGACTGTCTGCATTGCGCTTAAATGCTTCATTGAGTGGAAATATTAACTCAGCTACTTCGCGTCGGACACTCAGTGCAGAAGCTGGAGGTATATTGTCAACTAATCCACCATTTACCAAAGCAGACGGTGCCAGCCAGCCTGAAGCTAAACGCTGGAACATCGCAGTAGGTTTTATGAAGTTCCCTTGGAAATCAATCTGAATAACATTGTGAATAGCAAAGCCACACTGAGGATCTGACCGAAAAACCTCCAGAGTCTTTTGCAGCTTGTTATCAATCCAGACATCATCTGCATCCAATAGGCAAATGATTTGACCTTTGCTATCCCGGTATGCTGCATTTAAGGCGGTAGCTACACCACCATTTGGTTTTCGTACTAGCTTGATTCGGGAATCTTTTTGAGTATAGTTTTCGATGACTTCACAAGAGTTATCGGTAGAGCCATCATCACAAACTATGATTTCATAATTGGGATAAGTTTGGCAAAGTACGCTTTCGAGAGTTTCGCTGATGTATCTGGCGTAGTTGTAGTTAGCAATCAACACTGAAACCAACGGTGCATCTGAAAGTGGCGAAAGGTCTATGGGTTGAAGTTTCTTATCTTGCAGTTCTTGCATACTTAATTCTTTTTTTAAAAATAATTACCCGACTTTTTACTCGCTTAGCAGTTTTGCAGAATGCATAGCTGGTTTTCTTGCAAATAGGGACTTGACAAATTGCTTCAGGGGACTGACTCCATACACCTGATTAAACAACAGTGTAAAAAGCGCATCTGGTAAATTCCATTGGAATAGCCACCTTTGAGGTTTGAACCAGCTAAATTCAGTACTAAACTGTGGGTGTGAGATCAAATGCTGGTGTACTTCTCGGCGTTGTTTGCGTGAGATACCTTTAAGGCGGGCAAGCAAGTAGCGATACTGGCAAATTGCTAAGCTATACCGCAAATCCCTTAATTGCTCTGCAATTTCCGTACCATAAACCTTTTTCAGAAGCTGTTTTTGTTCCTGATGGATATGCTCTAGGGCAGAGAGCGATCGCTCCATACTATCTACTGTTATGGGTGCTAGACTTGTAGTATTTGCTCCATGTAAACGAAACTTGTTTAACACTTCTGGCACAGCCCTGACTTCCGTCACAAGTAAAGCCAGAAAAATGATCAGACCATCTACATGGCGCTTCATTGCTTCGTTTATTGGAAATATCAGACTAGCTATTTCCCTGCGAATACTAAGTGCAGAAGCAGGAGGAAGATTTTCAATGAAACCACCATTTTCTAAAACATCTGGTGCCATCCAGCCTGAAGCTAACTGCTTCATCATAGGCGTTGGTTTTATATTTTTCCCCTGCCCATCAATTTGAATGACGTTATGAATCACAAAACCGCACTTGGATTGAGATTTCAGTTTTTCTACTACCCTTTGCAACTTTGTAGGCATCCATAGATCATCTGCATCTAGGATACAAACAATTTCTCCTTTGCTTTGTTGATATGCTGCATTTAAACCAGAGGCGATACCTCCATTCTGCTTACGGATTAATTTAATTCTGGGGTCTTTTTGAACATAGGTTTCGATAACTTCACAGGAGTTATCGCTAGAGCCATCATCACAAACTATAGCTTCAAAGTGTGGGTAGGTTTGGCAAAGTACGCTTTCTAAAGTTTCACCAATGTATCTGGCGTAGTTGTAGTTTGAAATCAACACTGAAACCAATGGATTTTCAGGAAGTAGAGGTAGTGCGATCGGTTGCAGCTTGTTAGTTTGTAAATCTTTCATAAAACCTCGTGGGATGTGTGGAAATTCAGAGGCTTTAGCCCTGGGTTAGTAACATTTACTCTCTGGCTAATATTGATCGGCTACGGCGGTAAGTAGGTGGGCAAATACTGCATAACCTGCTCACTCACTGCGCTACTTCTTTCTCAAACAAGCTCAAGGCTCGTAACGCTGCCTGATCCATGTCGTAGTATTTATACTCGGCAAGGCGTCCAGCAAAGATAACTGTACCGTTAAGTTTCTCCACCTCTTTCAAGTAGAGGTCATATCGGTCGCGGTTTTCCTCACGCGGAATCGGGTAGTAAGGGTCATTTTTACCTGGTACGTATGCCTGGGGATACTCCATGACCAAAGTTGTTTTGGGTGAAGTTTGCCCCGATAGATACTTTTGTTCGGTGATGCGGGTGATGTCGTATTCGTTGGGGTAGTTAACTGTACCTACTTCCTGGTAGTGTTCTTGATCTAAGGTGTCAAACTGAAAGCGCAGGCTACGATAAGGTAGCTCGCCATACATATAGTCGAAGAAAGTATCAATTGGACCAGTGTAAACCATCCGGTTGAATTTGATGTCGTTAATGACTTCCCGGTAGTCCGTTTGTAGCAGTATCTTGATATTGGGGTGAGCCAGCATCTGGCGGAACATCTCGGTATAGCCGTACTTTGGCATCGCTTGGTAAGGATCTTGGAAATAGCGATTGTCTCGGCTGATGTAAACTGGAACGCGTCCTGTCACACCGCGATCGAGTTCCTCTGGTTTGAGTTGCCACTGCTTAGTTGTGTAACGTAAGAAAACGTTCTCGTAGATGTAGTTAGCTAAAAACTCTAAATCTCCACTAGCGCTTTCACGCAACTTGAGAATCGGTACTTTGACCCCAAAACCGAAGTGTTCTAAGAGTTGTTCCTCTAGTTTTTCGGCGTAACGGGGAGGAAACAGCGCGTAAAGTGAATTTAAATTAAATGGGATAGGAACTTTCTTACCTTCCACTACACCAAGCACATGGTGAAAATAGTGTCGCCACTCGGTGAATTGGGATAAGTAATCCCAAATTTTTTTGGATTTAGTGTGGAAGATATGGGGACCGTATTTATGTACTAAGATGCCATGCTCGTTGTAGTAATCGTAGGCATTGCCGCCGATGTGGTCTCGCTGGTCTAAAATTAGTACTCTCTGCCCTAGTTGATTGGCGATTCGCTCAGCTAGCACACAGCCTGAATATCCGGCCCCGACAATTAACCAATCAAATTTCATGGTTTACATTCCCTTGTAAGGACAGTTGAGGTTCCAAGGAAAGTTGAGGTTCCAAGGAAAGTTGAGAGTATATTTCTGGTAAATACTCTTTCATTGCAGGTGTTTGCGGTCCAAATGAAAAATGTCCAGCAAACACGTTGTGAATAACAATCATTGCTCTCGACAGTTGTATACAGTCTTTACATAGATATGCTTCATCAATACCTAGCCCGCCTTGTTTTAATGGAGTTCTGAAGCCACCTATTTCTTGCCAAAATTCTTTTTCAAAAAGAATGGCACCAATGCTGAAACGATGTGGAGATGGTGAGTATTTGAAAGGTTGGGAGGCAATGTAATGGGCTACTTTATCAAATGGTAGGCTCTTTTTCCATAAGTACTTGGCTGCTTCTCCATCATCAGAAGCCTTAATGCCACCAGCTGCATGCTTCAATTCGCCAAATTTAGCTTTGTATTCATCCTCAGCACCGAGAAATTTGAGAAAATTGATGTAGGAATAACCATTAACATTCAGTAGCGGAGCACAAAAACCTGGGTCATATAACCCCTCTTTTTTGACAGATAAATATCCTTCTAGGAGTCGTTCAAAAAAGTTTTCTGATATAAAAACATCCTCATCTATTTTATAGATCCACTTGGCTTGTGTATGCTTGGCGATCGCTAAGTTCTGAACTAGTGAAACTTTGTTAGTTTTTGTGTACAGGTAAGACCAGCCATTAACTGCTGACATTTCCGCTAGTTCTTCAGAATATAACCCAGAGGAGAGGATACAGACATCAATATCAGGTGGAACAAACTTAGCAATTCTTGTCAGAGTCAGCGGATACAAAAAACTTTTGTAACCAGCAAGTACAATCAAAAGGCGATCGCTTTTCTTACTTCTGTCAATGAAAGTATGAGAACCACTAAAATTTAGCCACTCAATGCTTTTTTTGTGCAGGTTCCCACCTGCTGTGGACATCACTTGGGATGACCAATCGCGAAGGTTCAATATTTTTTTTACTCTGAGATCAAATTTGTCTGTCACATATCCCTCCCTAATCCAATTTGTCTAGACTTCAATAGTTGGTTGATACAGATGCTGATGCATTCGAGCTACAAACGGCTGATACACTGACTCAGGGGAGAGTCTTTTGGCAACGTCATCACACCTGTTTTTTGAATTTCAAATTCCTAAATAAGTTGGTTCATAAAAAATTTTTTTTAGCCTGTATTTGCAATGGTCACAATGACTATTTATGTTCATGTCAAGTGTCCACTAGGCGCGAGGCCGGTTCAGTCTCTGTTTTCGCTCTTATACTACGCTTTAGCCTGCCTACTATGACCCTTAGATTATGAGTGGCATTAAGTATGTTTGGATTAAGGACTATTCTAAAAAGAGGATGACTTCTGGCAAGTGAAGCTGGAAACCAAACACCCTTGAATGGTTGACTACCAAAACTCAGCAGTTTCAAACAATTAACAAAATTGTAAGCAGGTGCTAGTTCATAGAGTACTTTTTCGCCCTGATCGTCAGCAATTAAAAAGGAACCGAATACTTTTGCCTCTATAGGAGAAGGATCATAAACAAAAGATTCTATTAATAGATCACTAGCTCTGAGAAACTGATCTGTTGCACAATTGCTATCACTCAGATTTGTTGTAAGCTGCTGTGCAAACTCAACACCAGCATTTTGAAGGACATATAGCCCCCAGTTGATTGCTTTTTCATTTTTCTGATAACGCAGGATGGGGACATACTGATTATCAGATTGTTCATATCTCATTGTGCCACCATGATCTGCGGCAACCAAAAGCTCGAATAAGTGTCTGTACTTAGAAATATGGTGGCGATCTGGTTTTTCTACATTATAGAATGCTAATAAATGATCGCTTCCGAGCGCTTTTGCCTGCTTTTCTAGAGCAAAGTAAAACCCATGAACTCCCGATTCTGGATAGAGTCCAGCGCTTTTCAATAATTGACTGAAGGAACGCTGGGCGCGTCCAAGCCAGCCGATATCAACAATGGCAAAAGGTAAACCATCGCCTAATTTTTCCTGACGGAAATAACCAATTGCCTTCTCACGATAGACAGCAGATGTCGAGAGAATCAGTTCTATTACCTGTGGATCGCGAAAAGCTTGCTCAAGTTGGCTGCGTTCTTGACGACTAAGATTAAGATTCCACTTGGATGGAGGAAACTCAAACCGAATCAAAACATCTTCGATTTGCTGTGGTGTCAGGTTCACCCGCTCACAAACCGAATGAACCGATAAAAACGTCGTGCTATCTAAAATCCAACCCAGTTCGGCTTCACCAATCTCCATCAATGAAGGGGCGTGCCAAGCTTGCCGCGAGCCATACAGGTAGCGACAATCGATATCGTACCCCCAGTTCTGACAAATCACTTGTGCAATCTTGTGGAGAATCTGCCCATCTCTAGCAACAAAGTAGAGTCTTTCAATTCCTCTTTTTTTGGCTGACACCAAGCACCAGTAAACGAAGCCAAACAAAATTGGCGCAATCACGTTGGCTGTTGTATCCCAGATAATTTGCTTGTCTGAGCTAGTTTCTTTTGAATGCAAGCGGGTAAGTTTAGTAGCACCAGCTAGCTGCGAGCGAAATTGCAAAGGTAGCTGGGAGTCATGTGCAATCAGTTGTTCGTATCGATTTAGGTGGCTTGGCATGAAGGTTTCACCGACTAGCTTTTTGTATCAAATAACTACAGGCTTAGTGTTTATGTCTATTAGACCTCTCAAAAATGGCTATGAAACCTTTACGGCGCTTGCACTAAAAATCGATTTTTGGAGAGGTCTATTCAAGTAGTACTGAGGTGTGGAGCCAGAATTAAGCAGGCTCACTGAGTCGCTTGAGTAAAATGCCGCGTCTTAACTTACCCCCAATGACCCTAAGATGATGAGTCATGTTCATTGTTCTTTCATTCATAAATATTCTGAAAATCGGATAACTTCTTGCAAATGATGCTGGGAACCAAACGTTCTGATGAGGCTGTTTACCACGAAGTATCAACCTAAAACAATCAATCAAACTGTAAGCAGGTGCCAGCTCATAAAGTTTATTTTCACCTTGATCTTCAGCCATCAAGAAAGAACCAAATACTTTTGCTTCCTGGAAAGAAGGATTTTGAACAAATTCTTCGATTAACACATTAGTTGCCCTGATAAATAATTCGACTGGACAGTCTTGCTCACTCAAATTGGTTGTCAACTGCTTGGCAAATTCAACAGCGGCATTTTGAAGGACATACAGTCCCCAGTTGATTGCGGCTTGATTTTTTTGATAACGCAGAACGGGAGTATATTGATCGCCCTGTTGTTCATATCTGGCTGTGCCACCATGATCTGCGGCGACAAACAACTCGAATAGGCATCTGTATTGGCAAATGCGATCGCGATCGCCAACGGGTTTGTCTCCATCATAAAAATAAGTGAGTAACTGGTCGCTAGCAAATGCTTTCACTCGTTTTTCTAGAGCAAAGTAAAATCCATGCATACCTGATTCTGGATATAATCCCGCACTTTTTAATACTTTGCTAAAAGAACCCAGCGATCGCCCAGTCCAACCAATATCAACAACTGCAAAAGGCAAACCATCACCAATCTGTTCCTGACGGAAATAACCAATTGCCTGTTCACGATAGCTAGTAGCAGTCGCCACAATCAACTCCACTACCTCCGGTTCACGAAACGCTAGCTTGAGTTGGTTACGTTCCTGACGACTGAGATTATGATTCCACTTGAATTTCGCAAAGCCAAACCGTGCCAGCACATCTTCAATTTGCTCTGGCGTGATGTTCACCCGCTCACACACCGAATGCACTGACAAAAAAGTTGTATCATTAAATATCCATGTGTATTCGTCTTCACCAACTTGCATCAATGAAGGTGCATGCCAAGCTTGCCGCGAACCATACAAATAGCGACAATCAATTTCATATCCCCAATTTCGACAAATCTCCTGAGCAATTTTGTGGAGAATTTGTCCATCCCTGGCAACAAAGTAAAGTCTTTTAATTCCTCTTTTTTTGGCTGACACCAAGCACCAGTAAACGTAGCCAAACAACATCGGCGCAATCACGTTGGCTGTTGTATCCCAGATAATTTGCTTGTTTGGACTAGTTTCTTTTGAATGTAACCGAGTAAGTCTACTCATTCCAGCTAGCTGTGAGCGGAAGGGCAAAGGTAGCTGGGAGTCATTTGCAATAATTTGTTCGTATCGATTTAGGTGGGTTTGAGAGATAGGCTCAACTCTAACCCCCTGTTTTTTTGCCATTTTCACATCAGAGTGTAAGTTGTCTCCAATATGATTTAACTGGGAAGCTTTGACTGACTCCTTTGCTAGACAATGTTGAAATAATTTACCATTTGCCTTGCTGACACCTACTTCGGATGAGACATACAAACGGCTACCTGGTGTCCAGACATTATTTTCTTTGAGGAAAGTCCGAATCGTTTCCTCAGATAAATACATATCAGATATGTAGATGACCCGCTCATTTGCTTGCTGTAATGCTTGTATTCTTTTTTGAATGGCGGGTACCGGACGCAAAGAAGCCAACTCTAATGCAATTTCTTTGTGCATAGCTTGTTGCGCTTGAGTTGTTGACCAACTCAAAAAACCAGCTAATTGTTGGTAGATTTGTTCTACAGTCACTTCTCCGGTTTTCGATGCAACTCTTGCTGCGCTTTCTGCTTTTATCCGCATCTGCTGCCAAGTGTCTGCTGATATCTCGATTAGTTTTTGTTGCCTTAGTTGTTCTCCCAATTCCCAAAATAAGTCTGTTGGTTTTGCCCAAATCCGAACTAGAGATGTCTCAAATACGTCGAATGAGTAAACTGTCTTTTTCATGGGAATTTAACCGATATTTTTAGGATCTTCAACGAAAAATGCAAGGTTTTTTTTCTTTTTTTCTTGACAGTTTTAGTCAGTGAAACTGAGTGTATGTATGAAAATTTGTAATTTAATTGTGAAACATACTGCTAACAGAACTTTCTTTGTGAATGCGGAATATTGTCTCACCGATGAGATTAGCGACAGATAAGACTGTCAATTGTGGAAAGCGGTTCTCCTGCACAAGGGGAATGGTATTTGTAACGATAACTTCTTCAAAGTAACCGCTTGATAGACGTTCATGGGCAGGAGGTGAAAAGACTGCATGGGTTGCACAAGCATAAACTTGCCGTGCACCTTCCTTGCGAAGTAGTTTTGCCGCTTCAGTTATAGTACCTGCTGTGTCTATCATGTCGTCCACAAGAACAGCCGTTTTACCTTGCACCTCACCAATGAGATTCATAACTTCAGCAACATTGTGTACCTGGCGACGCTTATCGACAATGGCAAGCGGTGCATCGTTGAGTTGCTTGGCGAATGCTCGTGCCCGCCCTACTCCGCCCACATCAGGAGAAACGACAACGATATCAGAAAGTTGCTTGCTTTGCAGATAATCTAGCAGGATAGGAGAGCCGTAGACATGATCTAGTGGAACGTCGAAGAAGCCTTGAACTTGAGCAGAGTGCAGATCCATCGCCAGAACGCGATCAGCACCCGCTTTGGTGATT
Organism: Brasilonema octagenarum UFV-OR1; assembly: GCF_963888615.1. Taxonomy (NCBI): domain Bacteria; kingdom Bacillati; phylum Cyanobacteriota; class Cyanophyceae; order Nostocales; family Scytonemataceae; genus Brasilonema; species Brasilonema octagenarum. Next base: position 30,512 of record NZ_CAWPKW010000154.1, read on the forward strand.
AGGTTTGCTACTAGTTTAGCCGTAATCGATTCCCGTCCAGCTGTCTTACGATCTGCTCTGGCGTACCCAGAGTAGGGCAACACTGCTGTGATTTGCCTTGCAGAGGCGCGACGACAGGCATCAATCATGATCATCAATTCCATAAGATGATCGTTGACTGGACGACTAGTGGGTTGAATCAGATATACGTCGCAACCTCGGATTGATTCCATAATTTGGATATAAATCTCTCCATCAGCAAACCGTTTACAGACTGTAGGAGTCAGTTCCATGCCAAGATATTGAGCCACTTCCTGAGATAGTGGGAGATTGGCTGAGCCAGAAATCAGACAAAGACGGTTATTCTCAGAAGTGATTGAGGTCGTGGTTGAAAGTGTTAGAGCTGGAGCGAAAACCATATTACTCCTCCAATATGTTTTCTGTAACGCAATGCTTGAGCTAACTGTACTGTAGAGACCGTAGTGTAGAGAGCATGAATATGTTGTTTAAACTCATTTAGTTAGCATCAGATATATTTTGTTTAAGTTTGAGGAATTTCATATCAAAATTTAAAGCTCCGTATAACACATATCGAGCTAAGGCAATTAAATAAACTTTAAGAGAAGATTTACTAGGCTCCAGCCTTAGGCTCCAGCCTGCATGAATTAAACTACTTTTCCACAATTTTTTATTTGCTAAATCTAAGTGTAAGAAACGAGCTAGCTCTGTAATGTCGGAATATTTATTATCATTAAGTTCCTCTCGAAGTTTCTCTGGCAACTGACGCATACACATATCAATTGCATGCTTGCACTCTTGAATATTGTTACCAGTGAGGATTAGACGACTCGTATCACTTCCTGAATGAATCCGATAATAAGCGACTTGCCTATCTAGAGTTACCACCTTGCCATACATACCTGCTCTAAACCACATTTCCCAATCAGCAGTATGGTAACGTGGTTCATAGAAGCCACCAATCTGCTCATAGACTTTACGAGGTACAACCGCAGCAGGTGTTTGAATTACGTTTCTCACAGCCTCTATTTTTAGGAAGTCTACTACAACTCCGTCTATATTGGAGAGTAGCGGCTCAATGCGGATCTGCTCATTTTTTTCATTTACAAAAATTGCTGGGCTAATAATTAAGGTTACATCCGGATGCGATTGTATGAGACTTTCGTAGGATGAGTAAAAATTTGGTGCAACGAAATCATCACCATGCAGTATGTGGACAAATTGACCTAAACTACGCTGAATACAGGTGTTGAAATTACGAATTGCACCTACATTTTGAGGTTGACGATAGAAAGATACTCGTCCTTTACCAATTTCTCTAACCACTGCTTCTGGGTCATCTTTGGTTGAGCAATCATCGATGACCTCAATTTGCATATGCTCTGGTCCTAAATCTTGAGATAAAACACTCTCAAGAGTTTGAGCAAGATAATTAGCGCAATTGTAAGTGGGAATCATTATAGACCAGAACGGTCTGTGAACTTCTTCAGGTACAGGATAAATTTGAGGATATTCTAATTTTTGGAATGGTTTTAACTGCATCATAATAATTATTGGATAGACATTCACAAATACTAACTAATTTTCACCAGATACTATAATTCTGGGAACTTCCATATCCCAAATAACTGGAAATTTGCTACTTACTTCATATGTAAAAGATTCTGGATACCATCCATAAGCAAACCATCTGCCTTCTTCATCTTGAATAAAATTTGTTCCGTATAAACCAGTTTTTTCACTACCAGGCACAAAAATAAATTCTGAGGAACGCATAAAAGAGCCTTCAATTGTGTCACAAGTATAACAATAAATGCATGAATCACTTAAATCTAGATGGTTGTAGTAGTTTATTGCTTTTGGGTTTATAGTATGCATCCATGCAGAGAAGAAAAGATAGTATTTTCCATCTTTAAATATTATTTGAGGTCTTTCAAGTTCATAAAAAATGCCTTCATCAAGTTCATTAAGTTGAGGATAGAGCAATGGTTGAAGTAATTTATAAGGTCCTTCGATAGATTGAGATACTGCAAGACCTACACAACCACGATAAAGTGGATGATCCTTGGAAACTACGGCTGAAAAAATGAGATAGTACTGGTTAGTAAGATGACATTTAAAGATATATGGATCTCGACACTGACGATGCTCAAGAAGGCAACCAAAAGTTGTACAACTTCCGTAAATATTATTATCTGGAACTATTAAAACTTCAGAACTTTTATGCCTTTGCCAATTATAGCAATCTTGTGAAACAGCAAGACCAATAGTTTCCATTAGCAGATTTGGAGCTTTAGGCGATGCAGAGTAGAATAGATAAAACTTATCATTTTCCTGAACGCAAGAACCAGCTAACATCCTACCATTTCGCCATTCACACTTATCTGGCTTCAAAGCGTAATCCTTCAAGGACCATCTCTTCAAGTCTTTGGAAACATACTGTAGAATTATTCCCTCTGACCAAAATGGTTCATAAAATGCTAAACTAGCTAAGCTAAATAATATATATTCGTCACTATTTTTCAAAATCCAAGGATCCCAGATCCTAACCAGGTGGCGCTTGTTAAGTAAATAGAGTATTTTAATCACAAACACAGGATATTTTTCAAACAACCAGCATATAAAAAATTGACGTTTTTTTTGAATTATTGCCCTAATTTTTGCTAGATTTTTATTCATATCATTAATAACCATAGTTTCGGATTTGCCATTTGTGTGTCAATTATAAATAAATGTACATATTTTACACTTCCTTTATTTAAATAGAGAAAATAAAAAATCCTTTAAAAGGATACCGTCAAATTTTCATCTACCAATAACCACTTACTTGTATGCCAAAGCATTCCCCCTGTACCGTTTTTAGGTGGTTCTAAATAGACAATTTTTAACGGTATCAACTCATCATCAAAGAAGATAGCATCATGTTCAGACTCATTCCTAATACCAAAAACAATTTGATACTCACCAGGAGCCAATGATGGCATATTAAAATCCGTATCAATTATTACTTTTCCTGATAAAGGCTTTGTAAATTTGAACTGTTGATCATCTAGGAGATGTGAAGTGAAGACTTTTCTACCTTCATCATCTACTAAAAAGAAACCAGGGTTGATTCTACTTACCTTCTCAAAAAAATGGAATTCAAACCTTAATCTATAGCTTTCTCCCCATGCATACTCATAAACCTCTTCACCTTTATCATTTACCCAGAAAGGACGTTTTAGTTCAAATCTGCCGCAATTTGAGCGCATTACTGATCGGAAATTTGAAGTTTTAGCTGCTGATAAATAAGCGCTTGTAACATTATCAATGTCTCCTTCACTGTAAAGTTGACCACGCTGAAGCATTATTCCCTTATTACAATATGTTTTTATTGCACCCAAGTCGTGGCTAACAAATAGAACTGTTCTACCTTCTTTCTCCGAGATATCTCTCATTTTTTGCATACATTTTTTCCGAAACTCGCTATCTCCTACTGCTAACACTTCATCTAGGATCAAAACCTCTGGCTCTAAATGAGCAGCAACAGCAAATGCCAAACGCACATACATACCTGATGAATACCGTTTCACTGGCGTATCCAAAAATTTTTCTACTTCTGCAAACGCCACAATCTGATCAAAGTTGCGTTTAATGTCCTCCTTGCTCATGCCCAGAATTGCGCCATTGAGAAAGACATTCTCTCGACCGGTTAACTCTGGGTGAAAACCTGTGCCTACTTCCAACAGACTTGCTATCCGTCCTTTAATCGATATCTTTCCATTGGTCGGCTCCACAATCCGGCTTAAAATCTTCAATAAAGTCGATTTTCCTGCATCGTTGCGACTTATGATACCAACCCTGTCGCCCTGCTTGATTTCAAACGAAACATCCTTCAACGCCCAAAACTCTTCACGGGTAGGCTTAGATGTCTTGTGAGCAGGTTTCAGTAATTTCTTACCAAGAGACTTTGTCCCATCTGTGATCTTGTCACGCAAAGAATTATAGCTACCACTTCCTCCTGTCTGCTGGTGACTGAGAACGTACTTTTTACTGAGATTTTCAACTCTAATGGCTGTATCCGACACCTTATCCACTCCTCGCTAAATTACGTCAGCAAACTTGCGTTCCGTTTTGCGGAAATACCAGATTCCGCTCCACAGCAGCACCACCACAAAAGCAACAGATAGCGCAAACCCTGGTAAATATATCTGCGATTCTCCGCCCAAAATCGCCCAGCGGAAACCGTCGATCACCCCTACCATTGGGTTGAGCGAATACAGCAGCAGCAACTGTTCAGAAAACCGTTGAGCAATAACCTTGCTGCTAAACCCCACAGGTGAAACATAAAGCCCAAACTGAACAATAAACGGCACAATGAAGCGAAAATCTCGATACTTCACGTTCAATGCTGCTAACCACAACCCTGCTCCAATTGACGCTGCAAACGCAATCAAAATAAATATTGGCAGAGTTAGAATGCGCCAGTCTGGCACAAAGTTATACCATGCCATCAGTGCCAGTAAAATCATCCCAGAAACCAAAAAGTCCACGAAGCTGACAATCACTGCACTCGTCGGCACAATCAACCGGGGAAAGTAGACTTTGGAAACCAGGTTGGCGTTATTAATTAAGCTGTTGCTGCACTCAGTCAGCGCACCAGAAAAAAACTGCCAAGGCAACAGCGCTGAATATACCAAAATTGGGTAAGGTGCATCACCCTCAGATGGAAGCTTAGCTATATTGCCAAATACAACTGTGAACACAACCATTGTCAAAAACGGTCGGATTAGTGCCCAAGCGAGTCCGATCGCCGTTTGCTTGTAGCGCACTAAAATGTCACGCCATGCAAGAAAGTAGAACAGTTCCCGGTATGTCCACAGGTCTTTCCAGTACTGTTTCTCTGCCCGACCTGCCTCGATTGTGAGTTCTTTTGTGTTCATCTACTTACCTGTATATTGCATTAATCGAAACAATGCGTGGTTGCAGCCAAAAGAATGATTTGAAAATTCAGAGAAAACACTGTTGTTATTCCTCTTATTACTTCTTTACACACACCCTAATATCAGGAAGTATTTGTATCTTTTTTACGTCTTCATCTAATCTTTACAATACATTTTGCATAAAATTTCTGGTAGTTCTCGAACAGCAATGTAGAACAGGCAATAGCGCTAATTATCAAATTTCTTAAAAACCTACGAACCAAGCACCAACTCTAAATTTCTTTGCCAGCTAGGTAAAGCTAACCCAAATGTACGAGAGATTTTGTGAGTATCTAACGACGAATAAGCTGGTCGAGTTGCTGGCGTTGGATATTGCTCTGAAGGGATTGCTAGCAAGTTCTTTAGCTTGTGCTCACTGCGTTTGGAGTCAAATTCAAAAATCGCTTTTGCAAAGCCATACCAACTTGTCTGACCACTAGCACTCAGATGATATATTCCACTATTATTGTTCAAAAAACCAATTAAATCCTGTGTTCCTTGAGAGAGAATTTGTGCTGTAGATTCAGCAATCATTCGGCTCCAAGTTGGTGCTCCCACTTGATCATCTACAACTCTTAACTCTTCACGTTCTCGTGCTAATTTTAGCATCGTGAGCAAAAAGTTTTTACCTCTTAAGCCATATACCCAACTTGTTCTTAGAATCAAATGAGGCACACCAACAGCTTGAATTGCCTTTTCACCAGCGAGTTTTGTTTTTCCGTAGATATTTTGCGGCTCAGGTTCGTCTTGCTCTGTGTATGGTGTCGCTTGATGACCGTTGAACACGTAATCTGTAGAATAATGAATCACTCCTGCTCCCAACTGTTTGGCTGCTTCTGCAATGACACCTGGTGCAGTTCCATTGACAGCCATTGCTAATTCCGGTTCTGACTCTGCCTTATCCACAGCAGTGTATGCAGCTGGATTTACAATTAAGTCAGGCTGAACTTCACGAATCACATGACGAATGGTGTCCGGTTGAGAAAGATCCATGAGTAGACCACAGGAGGAGATTTCACGTCCCACAGCAATTACTTCTCCAAGAGTCATCAAAGTTCGCTGTAGTTCCCAACCAACTTGACCTGTGCTTCCTGTTAAGAGTATTCTAGTCATGCAAACACTTCAGCCTCTTTCAGTCGTTGACCTGCTTTATCTTTAGCAGAAAGAATGGGTTCTTCTTTGAGGGGCCAGGCGATCGCTAAATCTGGATCATTCCACAAAATACTACGCTCATACTCAGGTGCGTAATAGTCTGTCGCTTTATAAAGCGTCTCAGCATATTCTGAAAGCACCAAGAAGCCGTGAGCAAAACCTGCTGGTATCCATAGTTGCTGCTTGTCCTTGGCGCTCAGATGAACCCCTACCCATTGACCGAAATATTTAGAACTCATCCTCAAGTCCACAGCGACATCAAATACTTCACCAACTACAACTCTCACCAATTTGCCTTGAGGTTGCTTGATTTGATAATGCAGACCGCGTAATACGTTCTTAGCTGAACGAGAGTGATTGTCTTGTACAAAGTGTTCTACAAAATGAGCCTTCTGTTGCCAAACCCGTTCATTGTAACTTTCGTAAAAAAAGCCACGCTCATCTTCAAAAACTCGTGGTGAAATCACTAATACATCAGGTATTTCGGTCTGTATAACCTTCACAGTCCTACCCTCTCAGTTTCTGCGTTCTTCCTTCTTGCAAGTCATTAGCTGATTTTACCTTGAGTCGTACGGATATCATCATTGATCATATCCATTAGATAACGCCCATAGCTGCTTTTCACTAATGGTTTAGCGAGCTGATAGAGTTGGTCTGCATCGATATATCCTTGGCAGTAGGCAATTTCTTCAATACAAGCTATTTTCAAGCCTTGCCGTTGTTCCAAGGTTTGAATAAAGCTAGCAGCCTGATGAAGAGATTCATGAGTACCCGTATCTAACCAAGCGTAGCCTCGACCTAAAATTTCAACTTTCAGTTGCCCTCTGCGGAGATACTCTTGGCTCAAATCAGTGATTTCTAGTTCATTCCGGGCTGAGGGTTTAAGTTGAGATGCAATTTCACAAACCTGAGCATCATAAAAGTAAATACCTGGTACAGCATAGTTAGACTTGGGAAACTTTGGCTTTTCCTCTAAACTCATGACTTGACCTGCTGCATCAAATTCAACCACTCCGTATCGCTCTTGTTCAGCGACTCGATAACCAAAAATCAGTCCCCCCTCACGCAACTGAGCCGCACGAGTGAGTACATCAACTAGACCATGTCCGTAGAAGATATTATCACCTAAAATCAGACATACGGGGTTGTTGCCGATAAAATCTTTACCTAGGATGAATGCCTGTGCTATTCCTTCAGGCTTTGGTTGCTCAACATAGCTAAACTTAAGACCCCACTGGCTACCATCCTGCAGAAGTTGTTGAAACAGCGGTAGGTGAGCAGGTGTAGAGATGATGAGAATTTCACGAATCCCAGCTAACATGAGAGTAGACAAGGGGTAGTAAATCATTGGCTTATCGTAGACAGGCATCAGTTGTTTGCTGACCACTTGAGTCAGTGGATACAACCGTGTACCAGAACCGCCAGCTAAAATTATGCCCCTCATGCTTAACTGCTCCTCAGGTATTTCAGGATTTCGCTTTTGTTGATAAAACTGTTTCTCTGTCTCCGTAGTTCTCCTGAATCCAACTTTGGTAGGCACCAGATTGCACTTGCTCAACCCACGTTAGATTGCTTAAATACCACTGAATTGTTTTCAACAAACCACTCTCAAAATCCTCCTTTGGTTGCCAGCCCAACTCTGTGCTGATCTTACTACAATCAATTGCATATCTTCGGTCGTGTCCTGGGCGGTCTTTGACAAAAGTTATCAAACAGGAGTGACACAAACCTGGTTTGGGAGCTAATTCATCGAGGATTGCACAAATTTTCTCAACGACTGCTAAGTTTGTTTGCTCATTATTACCACCAATGTTATAAGTCTCTCCAATAGAGCTATTTTTTAAAACTAGGTAAAGAGCTTCGCAATGATCCACAACATACAACCAATCTCTGATATTCTGTCCATCACCGTAGATTGGTAAAGGTTTCCCGTTTAAAGCATTGAGAATGATTAGAGGAATCAGTTTTTCGGGAAACTGGCGTGGACCATAGTTATTGGAGCAGTTGGTGATTAAAGTGGGGAGACCATAGGTGTGATAGTAAGCTCTGACAAGATGGTCAGAACCTGCTTTTGATGCAGCATAGGGACTATTAGGAGCATATGGAGTGTCTTCCCGAAATGCTGGATCTGTTGGACTCAATGTGCCGTAGACTTCGTCTGTAGACACATGCAATAAACGGAACTGCTCTCGCTTTTGCAAGGATAATTTTTCCCAGTAAGCTCTGCTAGCTTCTAGAAGTTGGAAGGTTCCTACTACGTTTGTTTGAATAAAATCCTGAGGACTGAGAATTGAACGATCAACATGGCTCTCAGCGGCAAAGTTGATAATGGTGTCTGGTTGGTACTGCTTTAGAACATGAGGTATCAGTTCAATATCACCAATGTCTCCACGAACAAAATGATATCCTGAATCATTCTGCAAATCTTCTAGATTTTGAGGATTGCTTGCGTAGGTCAGTTTGTCGAGATTGATAATATTAGCCCAAAGTTTTTTTCTAGCTTTCAAGATGAAGTTAGAACCGATGAAACCTAATCCACCAGTCACTAAAAAAGTTTGCATCTTCCTAGTTTGTTGTTGATTACAGCAGTTTTCGCAAGTTAAAACTTTGCTCGAAAACTCTGTTTTACATACATAGCTTAACTTTGGGCAACCGAAATCGCTACAAAATTCCATCAACAATGGGTTGATTTTTTACATTTGTAGCTCCCGTGACGATAAAGTAGGGTGCTTATACCAGTTAAAAAAAAGAATGCAACAGATGAAGCCAAAGCCACTCCCCAACCCTCACGTTAGTCGGCACAACGGGCGTGAGGGTGCGCCGTCTTCGCCAGTGGGGTATCTGTCGCAAACATTTTTTAAAATGGTATTGCTTCCTACTTCATCATGGCAGTGTCGGCACTCACCACTTCAGGGTATGTCCTACAGCCCTATGCCCGAAGGGCACGGCTGCAAAAGTGTCTGAGCAGAAGATACAGAACACTCAGGAAATTTTTATGACTAAAGTCTCCTGGTACTACTTTGTGTTGTATTCTGAAACCCACTGTATAAATCGTTCGCTATGGATTAACAGTGAGTATCACATAATAACTAAGTTCTTCTTACCCAGTCACAATGTCTGCTAGCAATGAACTTTGTTATCGAAAAGAATGAATCACTTTAATATCACCACACTCACCAATCTATTAATCTCTCCATCCTAAGTATCGTTCACGAATATGGAATGGTGTACTGATCAACGAAGTTGAAGTCAATAGTTGCTTAAAAGCCAACCAAAGAAATGGTGGAATAGTCTTGGTATAGCGTTTGCAAAGGCGACGGGGTTCTTGTATCCATCGATAAAGCCATTCCAAACCAGAATCCCGCACCATGCGTGGTGCTCTTTTATGGAGACCTGCATAAACTGGGAAAGCACCACCCAGCCCAACCATGACTGCTTGAATTCTGTCCTTGTGCTGCGCCATCCAATTTTCTTGTTTGGGACATCCTAAACAGACAAACACCAAACCAGCACCGCTGGAATTGATTCTTTCGACAAGTGCTTTATCTTCTGTTGGTGTCAGGGGACGAAAAGGCAAAGGTTCCATCGCTGCAATATTCAGGTTGGGAAATTCCTGAGTTAACCTTTCTCTCATCTGAGAAAGAACCTCTGTTTGAGAACCCATAAAATAAACACTGACATTCGATTCTTGAGCAAGCGCACACGATGCCTGTAGAATATCGATTCCTGCTACGCGGTCTTGGTATTTTACCCCCAAAAGTTTCATCATCCACACCACAGGCATACCGTCAGGAGTGACGAGGTCTGCATTCTTCAGTACAGTACCAAAGTCTGGATTCCAATATGCCTCCATTAGCATATGTACGTTTGCAACACATACAGTTTTACTTTCATGTGCGATCGCCCATCGCAACATTGTTCGTATCTGATCATCTAAGCGTAAGGCAGTAATCGGAAAATCTAATACTCTTTGAGTCGGTAGAAAAGCTCTTCCTACCATAAGTCACTCCTTGTGTCTAACAGAGAACAAATCATCTTTACGACCATCCCAAACTTTGAAGTGTATCAGTCTATCTCACTTGACTGACTCATTTCAACTTTTAGTACACAGTCGAAAGTTAACACATGGAGATGCAGTAGCTTTTACTAGAAATCGCCGACTTCCCTGGTATGAATTTATTTACATTAGCCTGTATTTTACTTTACTCTAAAAATCTACTTCTTTAAGCATATTTTATGAAACTTTACATTAACTTTATATCAAAATTACATTGATTTTATATTTTTTTCTATTAAAAAAAGAAAGATTTGATGAGTACATATATTGAAATTTGCTCAGCAAAATCACAGACAATCAAAAAAACAAGAGCTAACACTGAATCACGAAAACTAACTGTGATTTTAAATACATTTTCTTTGCTCTAAATCGAGCAATTCTTACTTGATCAAGTTAATAGAGTCTTATTTATCGTTCAACTTTGACACCTTATGTAGCCTGCCGTGACAAACTATGTTGTCTTTGCTAAGAAATGAAAAAATCAGGGGGAAGATTAAATTTTCTTCCCCCTGTCTTTGCTTTTTCTTTTTTCCTTGTTTTCTACTATCTGCTTGATTGTCTTTTTCGAGTTTACTGCCTTCTTTAAGTCTTTTCCGAAGCATTTGCTGTTGTTTCTTAAGTTGTCTCTGCCTTGCAGAACCCCCTCTACCTTTGTCATTTCTACCTTCTTGCCGAGGAGATTCCCATCTTTTTAGTCGCATATTGCTCATCCTTTAATAACTTGACAAATAAAATAAGATTGAAATAATGAAACCTCTGTTAAGACCAAGAAATAAGCTAAATTTTTAGATTTATTTATATTATTATATAACACTTCATATTTATTCGATCTTCAAATTCAATAAATATCACTGGAAAATTGATATATATTATCTAAGTAGCAACGAAGCGATCGCAGAATTTATCTTTTAAGTTTTTTTAGCTTGACCTACTTAAGCACTACAGTTTACACAATTTTTACACTATATATCATTCTTCACTATGTCTTAACGGTTATCCGGAATTATATCTATATATCCACACAAAAAACACATAAAAATATCTAATCCACTTCATTCTTGGCATAAAAGGTTGTGACTATGCATACACTGAAGTTGCCAGCCCTAATTTGGTTTAAAGTGATCTATATTCTGCACCTATACATGTACATAATATCAAATTACTATGAAGTCTGGCATTATCGATTACCACAACCTGTCCGGGTTCAAGTGTCGAAAGCAAACAAGTTTCCAGCCAGGTTTCAAACAGTATTCGATTACACACTCCAACAAAAGCGAAGGGAGCTATTAAATTTTGCTTACATAGTTCTGCAATCATGTTTACCCCCCCTCACGTCGCCCTGATTTAAGTGCATGAAAGCGCTGCCCTTTTTGATTCCAACCATAATCATACTTGAGAGCGGTGATCCATCCCAGACTCATCGAGGTATAAAATTTTATCTGGGGGTAGTGTGGACAACTGCTCTACAAACGCCTGCTGTTTGCCTTCATCGCGCTCACGGTAGCCGTAGATCTTTTTTTTCGAGTGAAGCCAATTTTCTTCAATGCCGGTGAGACTGTGCATTACAGCGGTTTTCAGTTGAGTAGACTACAAATATAGTAAAATAGAGGGGCAGTAAAAATACTCATAAGTAAATGCCTGCTCCTTACTCAACGGATGTACGCCAACGTGTGATTGATGCTTATAATGCTAAAGAAGGGTCGGTTCGACAACTCGCCGACCGATTCAAAGTGAGTTTATCGTTTGTTCAACGTTTGATATGTCGCAATAGTTACACAGGACAAGTGACTCCGAAACCTCATGCAGGTGGTGCGATTCCTAGCCCCTAAGAGGGGCGCTACGCAAACGGAGAGCTAAGCGCCAGAGGCGCACGCTACGCGAACGCTTAACGCCAAAATAACGGTTGAGGACTTACCAACAGTGCAGCAGTTAGTGGATCAACAACCGGATGCCACATTGTCAGAATTATGTGAGCGTTTGGCGAAACACAATGGGATTCAAGTCAGCGTACCGACCATGCATCGTGCTGTTCAACGGTTGGAGTTAAGCACTAAAAAAAAACACTTTATGCCAGTGAGCAAGACAGCCCACGAGTTGAACAAATGCGCTTTGAGTATCGGGATTGGGTGTTGAGCGTTGATCCACATAATTTGGTATTTGTAGATGAATCAGGTCTAAAGTTGGGAATGACCCGGCTATATGGGCGTGCACCACGTGGTGAGCGGTTGTACGACTCTTGCCCCAGAAATCGAGGAAAAAATATATCATTAATCGGGGCACTGAGTGTGGATGGACTTATTGCCACCATGAGTATTGCGGGTAGTGTGAACACCAACGTATTTGTAACCTACGTCCAAGAGGTTTTGGCACCTCATACCAAATCCGGGTTAAAAACCCCCTTTATCCAGTGCTGACAAAAGGCCACCAGTGATAGTTAGTAAGAGCAGAGATTTCTGACTTCATTTCAGATAAAACACAACAGCGTTTACTGAGTGCTTGCTCCAATTGATCGAGACTATCAAAATGCTCGTTAACTAAAGGCTCATCAGCAAGAGTCCATAATCGCTCTGCTGGTTGTAACTCTGGAGAGTAAGGAGGCAATGGTTCTAAATAAATTCCTTGGGGGATGACCACTTTTTCACTCGTATGCCATCCCGCTCGATCAATAACAAGAACTATAATTTTTTCTTGTCCTGCACCAACAGAACGAGCAAATTCAGCTAAAGAAATATTGAACCAATCCACATTTACTCTGGGAAGAATATGCCACTCAGTATCTCCAGTCTTTGGATGTACAAAACCATATAAATATAGCCACTCATAACGATGCTGCACAACGGCTATCGGTCTCTCTCCTACAGGAGCCCATACTCGTCGCAGAATAGGTTTTAGCCCTAATCTATGTTCATCAAATGACCAAACTTCTACTTTTGCATCTGGATACTTCTGTTGTAGTTCGTCTACTCTAACACTGAGTTTTTTTTAAAGGCTTCCTGTTCGTTTTTATCTCCTTTATAATGTTTTGGTCGCGGTCTTTGTGGAGAATATCTTAAGCGTTTTAGGTAGTCCCATCCCCGTTGCGGCCATACTTTCTCTCTTCCAGTTTCCTGCTCAATCCAACGGGCAACTTTTGGTCCTGTCCAAATTCCACCATCTGTTGGTCGGTTTTTGAGCGCCTGTCCTAGCTTTTCTAATACCTCTGCATTTAACAATGCATTTTCGCGCTGGCGACGCACCATTTTCTTTTGATTTTGAATCGCTAGCACTCCTTGAGAATTGTATTTATGCACAATTTCTTTGGCATAGTCATAGTTGATAGCGATCGCCTGCGCTGCTTTCTTTATAGTCCATCCACTACATACCATCCACAGCAAATGCCACCTTCTAGATTCTACAGGCTCAGATGCATGAAGGTAGCCTCGCTTGAGTTCGTCGGCACTCAAATGGTTTTCTAGATGTGCTTTCTTTGGCATGGTTTTTTAACCAATCATTATCAGTCGCTTTTCTGTTGTGATTACACCATACACTTTTTTGGGGGGTTTCAAAACCGGATCTAGTATCAGTTGTGGGTGGGAGCCATTATAGTGATGGATAATTTGTCGGTACACACTGCTGCGGTAATTCAAGAGGTGATTGAAGCTGTTGGTGCAAGGGTAGTGTTTTTGCCTCCTTATTCACCGGATTTATCCCCAATTGAATTGTGCTGGTCAAAACTCAAACAGTGTTTACGTACTGTAAAAGCGAGAACTACTGAGGCACAAAACCCACGCTTTAACGCAGATTATTACTAAGCAAATCTCCTCTGATGATGCTTGGGGTTGGTTCGCTCATTGTGGTCTATTCATCTGAAAACCGCTGTAAGTCATCAAGTTCGATAGATTGGATGACCTTTTGAGGAAGGTCGTAACTGTAGGCTTTGGACATATAAGAATGCGATAAGCAGGAGGCTTGACACTACTTTGTATCGCACTCTACAGGATAAAAAAAGGGACTACTTCTAGTTTCTGATCAAACCGCCTTGGCGGTTGCTATATCTTGCGATCACTTGCATTTACTGATACTTTTAACCCTGACATTTTCTGACATCGAGTACAACATCTAGATTTTTTGGTTTCCAATTGTTGTGGTTTCCGTCTATATGGTGTAGATGTACTCGTTCTTCACTTGTACATTTTAATGCACAATATCCACATGTATGGTTTTGCTTTTTGAGAGCTTTAGAGGTTTCTCCGTCGTAGAGCTTACTATTGCGTTCGCTCCAGTACGTTAGGTCGCCGTCGTAGGGTGATTTATTTCCTTTAAAATTGACGTGTTTATTTTCGGAGTAAGAAACCTTGGGAAATGCGATTTCAATCAGTTTATTGGTTGATTCTCCCGTTTGCTTTGTTTCTTTATTGAACACTTTCCACGTTCTGTGATTTAACAAGCAAAGTGAGAATTTTGAGGAATCCATATTGCAGAACTTGTGGTAGTTTCTCCATCCTCTAACTATTGGTGCGAGCTTTGCAGCTTTTACCTTAGCGCCATAATTTGAGCTATTAACGATGGCTTTTACCTTCTGACGAAACTTTTTATAGTTATCCACTCAGGGAGTACATCTAAATTTTCCGTTGCTTTGCACTCTAAAATGCCACCCAAGGAAGTTAAATCCATCTGTCGTTGCGGTTAGTTTTGTCTTTTTCTCACTTACCTTTAACCCTCTTGCTCCTAAAAACTGGCTTGTTTTTTCAAGTATTTTTGTTGCATTGTCTTCGGGTTTTAAAATTATTACCATATCATCGGCGTCTCGCACAGATTGGTGAATATTTTCTATTCCGTGGAGGGCGATGTTAGCTAATAGTGGGCTTACCACACCACCTTGGCATGTAATCCATTTCAGGATACGTTTCCGTGTGCCCCACGGTACGCGGATTACTCCAAAAACTTTTTAATTTTCGACAATCGCTTGAAAATCTTAGCTGTTTATCGAGTTCTCGCTGCTCGTTACCCCTAAAATTCCTAACTCAAAATGTGTCTTAACTGTTTCACGATGTTAGAGGAGTTTCACCCCGGCATTTTGATTATAACAAGTTTTGACTAAAGCCGTCGTAGAAGGACGGAGCTTTAAACCCAGTTTTTTGGTAAAAAACCGATAGTGACCGTTGAAGAAAAGCAACAAGGGTGTTGCGATATAGCGCAACACCCTTTTGTTGTTAGTTGAAATCAAATCCTGGCATCGAGCTATTGTCGCAGACAGCTACCCACCTACTATCGTCGCCGCTGCAGCGTTTCACACCTGAGTTCGGGATAGAATCAGAGTGGTTCCACCGCGCCATTGACACCAGGAAAACCTTGGGGGAAATTCAAAATTCAAATCTAGTTGATTTTGAATTTTTTCAAACCCTGAAGACTGCACAGAAACGCGATTAGCAATTGTTGTTGAAGTCAAGCCCTCGGTCTATTAGCATGGGTCGGCTGAACACATTACTGCGTGTACACCTCCCACCTATTAACAGGTGTTCTGCCTGTGACCTTACTGGCTAATGCCATGAGAGTACTCATCTTGAGGTGGGCTTCCCACTTAGATGCTTTCAGCGGTTATCCGCTCCGCACATGGCTACCCAGCGTTTACCGTTGGCACGATAACTGGTACACCAGCGGTGCGTCCCTCCCGGTCCTCTCGTACTAAGGAGGGCTCCTCTCAATACTCTTACGCCTGCACCGGATATGGACCGAACTGTCTCACGACGTTCTGAACCCAGCTCACGTACCGCTTTAATGGGCGAACAGCCCAACCCTTGGGACGTACTTCCGCCCCAGGTTGCGATGAGCCGACATCGAGGTGCCAAACCTCCCCGTCGATGTGGACT
Organism: Brasilonema octagenarum UFV-OR1; assembly: GCF_963888615.1. NCBI lineage: Bacteria > Bacillati > Cyanobacteriota > Cyanophyceae > Nostocales > Scytonemataceae > Brasilonema > Brasilonema octagenarum. Next base: position 46,528 of record NZ_CAWPKW010000154.1, read on the forward strand.
CTTGGGGGAGATCAGCCTGTTATCCCTAGAGTAACTTTTATCCGTTGAGCGACGGCCATTCCATTCTGTGCCGTCGGATCACTAAGACCGTGTTTCCACCCTGCTCGAGTTGTTGCTCTTGCAGTCAAGCTCCCTTATTGCCTTTACACTCAAAGCACGATTTCCAACCGTGCTGAGGGAACCTTTGTGCGCCTCCGTTACCTTTTAGGAGGCGACCGCCCCAGTCAAACTGCCCACCTGAAATTGTCTCCTTTCCGGATCACGGAAACGGGTTAGAATCCTAGCTTCGCCAGAGTGGTATCTCACTGTTGGCTCCACACTCCCCACAAGGAATGCTTCAATGCCTCCCACCTATCCTGCGCAAGCCAAGCCCGGACCCAATTCCAGGCTACAGTAAAGCTTCATAGGGTCTTTCTGTCCAGGTGCAGGTAGTCCGTATCTTCACAGACACTCCTATTTCGCCGAGTCTCTCTCCGAGACAGTGCCCAGATCGTTACGCCTTTCGTGCGGGTCGGAACTTACCCGACAAGGAATTTCGCTACCTTAGGACCGTTATAGTTACGGCCGCCGTTCACCGGGGCTTCGGTCGCCAGCTTTACCTTTCGGCTGACCAGCTTCCTTAACCTTCCGGCACTGGGCAGGCGTCAGCCCCCATACTTCCTCTTACGAGTTGGCGGAGACCTGTGTTTTTGGTAAACAGTCGCCTGGGCCTCTTCACTGCAACCCACTCACGTGGGCACCCCTTCTTCCGAAGTTACGGGGCTATTTTGCCGAGTTCCTTAGAGAGAGTTATCTCGCTCCCCTTAGTATTCTCTACTCCCCCACCTGTGTCGGTTTCGGGTACGGGTACTGAGCTTTCATCACATTCACAGCTTTTCTTGGCACTAACATAACTACACGACCTCCGTAGAAGTCTCCCAATCCAGTCAGGGCGTAGCTTACTTTCATGCGCACTGCAAATGCTCCCACTCAATAGTCAGGGATTGTTGACCCTGTGTCCATCGACTACGCGTTTCCGCCTCGCCTTAGGTCCCGACTAACCCAGAGTGGACGAACCTGGCTCTGGAACCCTTGGGGTTTCGGGGTATTGGATTCTCACCAATATTTTCGCTACTCAAGCCGACATTCTCACTTCCGTTTCGTCCACACCTGCTCGCCGCTAGTGCTTCTTCCTAATACGGAACGCTCCCCTACCAGTTCAGTTATCAGTTACCAGTTAACAGTTATTACAAACTTTTGGTTCATTCATAACTGATAACTGATAACTTTTTACTAAAATCCACAGCTTCGGTACATCGCTTAGTCCCGTTCATTTTCGGCGCAGGAGCGCTTGACCAGTGAGCTATTACGCACTCTTTTAAGGGTGGCTGCTTCTAGGCAAACCTCCTGGTTGTCTGTGCACTCCCACCTCCTTTGCCACTTAGCGATGATTTGGGGACCTTAGCTGGTGGTCTGGGCTGTTTCCCTCTTGACGATGAAGCTTATCCCCCACCGTCTCACTGGTTGTGTGTACATCTGGTATTCTGAGTTTGTCTCGATTTGGTACAGCTTTCGCCGCCCGCACCGAAACAGTGCTTTACCCCCAGACTATAATCACAACCGCTGCGCCTCAACACATTTCGGGGAGAACCAGCTAGCTCCGGGTTCGATTGGCATTTCACCCCTAACCACACCTCATCCGCCGATTTTTCAACATCGGTCGGTTCGGACCTCCACTTGGTGTTACCCAAGCTTCATCCTGGACATGGTTAGATCACCCGGGTTCGGGTCTAAAAACACTGATTCGCGCCCTCTTCAGACTCGCTTTCGCTTTGGCTACAGTTTTTCACCTTAACCTACCAGTGCCTTTAACTCGCCGGCTCATTCTTCAACAGGCACGCGGTCATCCGTTGAATCGGACTTCCACTGCTTGTGGGCGAATGGTTTCATGTTCTATTTCACTCCCCTCATTGGGGTTCTTTTCACCTTTCCCTCGCGGTACTGTTTCGCTATCGGTCACACAGTAGTATTTAGCCTTACGAGATGGTCCTCGCTGATTCACATGGGATTTCACGTGCCCCATGCTACTCGGGATACAGCTAGTATCTTTTTGTTTTTGACTACAGGACTCTCACCTTCTCTGGTACAGTTTTTCGCTGCTTCGTCTAACATAAGGATTCCTTGTTGCTGTCCCACTACCCCAAAAAGCAAGCTTTTTGGTTTAGGCTTTTCCCCTTTCGCTCACCACTACTTAGGGAATCTCTTTTGATTTCTCTTCCTCCAGCTACTAAGATGTTTCAATTCGCTGGGTTGGCTCTTTCCTGTCTATATATTCAACAGGCAGTTCTTGGGGTTGCCCCATTCGGACATCTCCGGATCTATGCTTGCTTCCAGCTCCCCGGAGCGTTTCGTCGGTCACCACGTCCTTCTTCGCCTCTGTGTGCCTAGGTATCCACCATTCGCCTTTCATTGCTTGACTACAAACAATCATTGCTTTTTGCTTGGAGTTTTAACTGTTAATAACAGTTAACTACCTGACATTTTTCGCGTTTCTATGCAGTTTTCAAGGTTCTTTTGCTGGAAATACCCCAGCATTCTTGCTTATATCACAAGATGCTGAATCTTATCCAATTAATTATCGGATGATAATTTTGCTTTTGCTTTTCTGACTTGCCTGCACTCTAGCCTTTGCTGCTATTTGAGTACACTCAACAAAGATGGAATCACAAAAGTTAATTACTTAGGGCGCAGGTGGAGGTAAGGAGACTCGAACTCCTGACATCCTGCTTGCAAAGCAGGCGCTCTACCAACTGAGCTATACCCCCCTAAATTTCAGTTCACAGTTATCAGTTCACAGTTATCATTTTTTCGTGACCACTGTTTACTGCACACTGTTCACTGTTTTCAGGTGGGCCATCCTGGACTCGAACCAGGGACCTCACCCTTATCAGGGGTGCGCTCTAACCACCTGAGCTAATAGCCCATATCCGAACCTAACTTATAGTTTGAAAGCTTACACTTACCTTACGACCGACCTCGGGATAAAACCAATTCAAAGTTTTATAATTCTAAATTTCCAAAAACTCTTTCTTGTTTTTGAACTTTGAATTTTTACTTTTGAATTGAGTCGGGTCTCCCTAAAAAGGAGGTGATCCAGCCACACCTTCCGGTACGGCTACCTTGTTACGACTTCACCCCAGTCACCAGTCCTACCTTCGGCGTCCCCCTCCTCGAAAGGTTAGGGTAACGACTTCGGGCGTGACCAGCTTCCATGGTGTGACGGGCGGTGTGTACAAGGCCCGGGAACGAATTCACTGCAGTATGCTGACCTGCAATTACTAGCGATTCCTCCTTCACGCAGGCGAGTTGCAGCCTGCGATCTGAACTGAGCCGTGGTTTATGGGATTTGCTTGCTATTGCTAGCTTGCTGCCCTTTGTCCACAGCATTGTAGTACGTGTGTAGCCCAGGACGTAAGGGGCATGCTGACTTGACGTCATCCCCACCTTCCTCCGGTTTGTCACCGGCAGTCTCCCTAGAGTGCCCAACCGAATTGCTGGCAACTAAGAACGAGGGTTGCGCTCGTTGCGGGACTTAACCCAACATCTCACGACACGAGCTGACGACAGCCATGCAGCACCTGATAGCCGCTCCCTTGCGGGCACCCCGCCCTTTCAGGCAGGTTCGACCATTTTCGAGCCCAGGTAAGGTTCTTCGCGTTGCGTCGAATTAAACCACATACTCCACCGCTTGTGCGGGCCCCCGTCAATTCCTTTGAGTTTCACACTTGCGTGCGTACTCCCCAGGCGGGATACTTAACGCGTTGGCTACGACACTGCCCGGGTCGATACGGGCAACGCCTAGTATCCATCGTTTACGGCTAGGACTACTGGGGTATCTAATCCCATTCGCTCCCCTAGCTTTCGTCCCTCAGTGTCAGTTATGGTCCAGCAGAGCGCTTTCGCCACCGGTGTTCTTCCTGATCTCTACGCATTTCACCGCTACACCAGGAATTCCCTCTACCCCTACCATACTCTAGTCACTCAGTTTCCACTGCCTTTATCTGGTTGAGCCAGATTCTTTGACAGCAGACTTGAATAACCACCTGCGGACGCTTTACGCCCAATCATTCCGGATAACGCTTGCATCCTCCGTATTACCGCGGCTGCTGGCACGGAGTTAGCCGATGCTGATTCCTCAGGTACCTTCAGTACTTATTCCCTGAGAAAAGAGGTTTACAACCCAAGAGCCTTCCTCCCTCACGCGGTATTGCTCCGTCAGGCTTTCGCCCATTGCGGAAAATTCCCCACTGCTGCCTCCCGTAGGAGTCTGGGCCGTGTCTCAGTCCCAGTGTGGCTGGTCATCCTCTCAGACCAGCTACTGATCGGTGCCTTGGTGCGCTCTTACCACACCAACTAGCTAATCAGACGCGAGCTCATCTTCAGGTGATAAATCTTTCACCGTTAGGCACATCCGGTATTAGCAATCGTTTCCGACTGTTGTCCCGAACCTGAAGCCAGATTCTCACGCGTTACTCACCCGTCCGCCACTAAGTTCCGAAGAACTCCGTTCGACTTGCATGTGTTAAGCATACCGCCAGCGTTCATCCTGAGCCAGGATCAAACTCTCCGTTTTGATTCTGAGTTTATCAAGGCTCCGGAAACTAATTTCCGAAATCTTTTTTATGTGTTTCGTAGTTTCACTCATCAGTGAAACTGCTAATCTATTCTTTGAATCACGAGTCTTAGTGCTTTAGACTTTCAAACTATTTATTTTTCTTTGGTTCGGCGTGTCTTTGTTTTTGACACTTTATTTAAGATAAACTCTAAATTTTCTTTTGTCAAGGGGTTTATCAAACTTTTTCTTGTTCCTTTCGCTAGTGGTCTGGCAAGCCAACTTTGCAGACCATCCACCACTTAATACTTTTAGGTGCAACTGGCTTACAGTAAGCTTTTCATAGTCCAGTGTGTTTACTTTGGTTGTGACGGTAGCTTTAGTGCAGATTTTTCCAGACTGGGAAGCTAGACTGTGTGGCTCCTATAAATCAATATTAGGACTTAGGCACACTGTAAGTATTCTTGGCATTTTTGGCGTCTTGGGGATTGCTAGTTAACCATAGGGGCGATTTTTGCCTAAGTCCTGAATATTTTTAGTGATTTGTGCTTCAACATAGCTTACTCATCACAAGCTACCCATCTCCCCATTTTTGAGTTTCAAGACAAAAATCGCACTGTTAACTTACTTCTGGTCTGATCTAACTTTTCCTGGGTCGTCGTAGTCTCTTAGAATTTATCGGTCCTAAAACCTTGTTAAGGGCACGCAATTGTTCAGCTGTACCCATAGCTATCAGAACATCTCCTGGTACAAAAGCTGTTTCAGGAGTGGGACCACCAATGAGTTCACCACTAGCGCGGCGGATCGCAAGTAACAGTGCTCCAGTTTTGGCTCGCAAGTTTGCCTCTCCTAAAGTTTGACCTACAAAAGGACAGGTCGCAGGGTCTAGCAAAAATTCCTCCATATACAATTCTCTGTCTGTACCAGATATAATGCCATCAACAAAATCCATGACCTGGGGTCTAAGGGCTGCAGCTGCCATGCGCTTGCCTCCAGTTATATAAGGAGAAACTACAGCATCCGCACCAGCACGTTGTAACTTTTGCAAAGCTTCCTCTGTACTGGCGCGCGCGATCGCCCGAATTTTCGGATTAAGCGTTTTCGCGGAAAGAACTACATATAAGTTTTCTGCATCTGAAGGTAATGCCGCTACGATACAAACCGCCCGATCAATGCCAACTTTCCACAAAGTTTCATCCAATGTGGCATCTGCTTGATAGACTATGTAATCTTTTTGTTGAGCTATTTGTACAGATTCGAGATCAGAATCAATAATGACAAAAGGAACATTTTCTGCCCTAAATTCTATAGCAATTTGGCGACCTGTGCGGCTAAATCCACAGATGATATAATGCTGCGTTAAGGATTCCATCAAGCGCCTCTGTTGTCGTATTCTAATTCCTTGTTGAAAGTAGCCTTCAATAATAGCTTCTGTAAATCGGTTGACAATGTAACCAATACTAATAACACCCATCAAAATCAAGGCGATGGTAAATAATCTTCCTCGTGGTCCTAGCGGTCGGATTTCACCGTAACCAACCGTAGATAATGTGATAACCGTCATGTAAGCTGCGTCTTCCCAAGACCAATCCTCCACAAACTTGTACCACAAAGTGCCAATGAAAAAGACTCCGGCAAGAGCTATCACCCCTGCTTTTAACTCTTTCTGGATACGTTGGTATTTTTGTTCAAGTGTTGAATACACGGTTTTTTTCCATTGCCACTCGTTTGAGAATATCTGAGTGCTAGCTTAAGATGAGGTTTGTAAGAAGATTTTTTTCAAAATTCTCATAGAAACTAGTATCCAACGGTAGGATAAAAAATTTCAGGAGTAAGTAGTGAGCATACAAACTCTGATTTCACAAGCGACGACTCCGTCTAGCCCCTTTGATACCGATAGCTTCAATCAAGTTGTCATGTCCACCTATGCACGGTTTCCCATAGCCTTAGAACGGGGTGCTGGATGCCGTGTTTGGGATACACAGGGGCGAGAATATCTTGACTTTGTAGCAGGTATTGCCACTTGTGCCTTGGGACATGCCCACCCTGCATTAATTGAAGCTGTAACACAACAAGTACAAAAACTACACCACGTTTCTAATTTGTACTACATTCCTGAGCAGGGAGAATTAGCAAAGTGGATAGTCCAGCACTCCTGTGCTAATCGCGTATTTTTCTGCAACTCCGGGGCAGAAGCCAATGAAGCTGCGATTAAACTGGCTCGCAAATACGCCCATACAGTGCAACAAATTGAAAAACCAATCATTTTGACCGCACATGACAGTTTTCACGGAAGAACTTTGGCAACAATTACCGCCACAGGTCAACCGAAGTATCAAAAGAACTTTGAACCTTTAATGCCCTGTTTCCACTATGTACCCTACAATGACATAGAAGCAGTGGAAGTAGCGATTAGCGAACTCGATGAAGGTGATTATCGCGTAGGGGCAATTTTGATAGAACCATTGCAGGGAGAAGGCGGTGTACGACCAGGAGATATTGCTTACTTCCAAAAGCTGCGGCAGATTTGCGATGAAACTGGTGTTTTGCTGATTTTTGATGAAGTGCAAGTCGGCATGGGGCGCACCGGTAAGTTATGGGGTGACGAGTGTCTTGGTGTTGAGCCAGATATCTTCACGAGTGCCAAAGCCTTGGGCGGTGGTATCCCCATCGGGGCAATGATGTCCAAATCATTCTGTGATGTTTTTCAACCAGGAGAACATGCGAGTACCTTTGGCGGAAATCCTTTTGTCTGTGGAGTTGCCCTGACAGTGTGTCAAACTTTAGAGCAGGAAAATATTTTACAAAACGTAGAAGAACGGGGTGAACAGCTGCGAGTTGGTTTGCAGGCGATTGCAGCAAAATACCCCAATCACATTAGCGAAGTACGCGGCTGGGGTTTGATCAACGGTATGGTATTAAATGCACAAATTGCCCTAACAGCAGCAGACGTTGTGAAAGCAGGAATCGACGAGGGCTTATTGCTTGTTCCCGCAGGTCCTAAAGTCATTCGGTTTGTGCCACCGTTGATTGTGACAGAAAAAGAAGTTGAGGAAGCATTGCAAGCTGTTGACAGGGCAATGGCGAGTGTCACAAAAGAATGAACAAGAAAAATGGTGGCACTGATGAAGTTAGTAACCTTCAACACTAACACAAATCTGTCGTCAATAGATATACGTGTAAAAACCTAGCGTTTGGACGCTTGTTAGTTTCAGCTTCGAGTAAGGCTTGAGCCACGTGATTAAAAAAAATCATACGTGGTTTTTAGGGGAGAGAGATACGCTGACGTATACTCTCTTACCCAACTAATCATAAGTGGTGAATCACATGCTTAAGTTAACTCAACCAAGCTAAATTGCGATTCTGGCAACATCAAAATCTTTTATCCTAGTAATAACTCCAGTGCTTTTATTGATGGTATGGAGATATTTAGGTGACTCATATCTTCGAGCACCTAGGGCGAACAATTCGTTTGATGAAGAGCAAACCAAGCCACTGAAGCCACTATTCCAAGGTTGAGCGTTAAAGGTTAGTGGGGTTGTTTGGTTTTTGCTATTTATTTGTAACAAACTTGTTGTGCCTTGGCGATCAACACTAATCCCATAAAGATTTCCATCTGGACATTCAGCGACAGTAGTAACCCGCACATTTCCAGATAGTTTATCTTCATCTGTAATTTGGCCTGTTTGAGAGTTAATACTCACTATACTCATGGGGGATGTACCATTTCTTTTGCCGACTAAAGCACCCAGAGAGCCGTTTTTACGGGTGAACAAGTCAATAATCGTCTCTTGCTTTTTGAGTCCTGAAATCGTTACAGTTTTTGGAGAAGCACCCAAAACAAGGAGGCGAGTCAATTGATCGGCTCTGTTGTCTGTTGTACTAGTAGTGGCTACTACCTGTGTGCCATCTTTTAAAATAGCGAAACCAGTTATTTGGTCAGCGAACTCCAGAATAGGTGGGCTTGTCAGTATCAGACCACGGTTTAAAGACCGGACAACAAGAGGTTGGCTAGTGGATAGAGCAATAACTTTGCTAATGGTTTGCTCTATATTTTCGGTACTCTCTATTTCAGGAGTTGCTAAATCATCAGTGATGGTAGAACCAGCAACCAAACCTAAGATGTCTGAACTCGGCGTTTGTGCCAAAGTTTTGTTTACGAACGTTCCTACGGTAGCCACTACAGTGGTGGCGATCGCTGCCTGACCAAACTGTCTGCGTGTTAACTTCAGGTTCATATTTGATGCTTACAATTATTGCGTCTGAGTTATCGAGTCAGGAAAAAATAGTAGATTGCGCCCTTATTAATTGTTAATTCCAGGCTTAGGCTCTTGCGTGTTTATCATTTGCTATGAGCCATGAGGCAACTATATTAACTGAATCCAACGTGCTACTGATGGTACGTTATTGTTGTTAGTAATAAACATCATGTAGTATCCAGGTGGTGCCAGGTTACGGTTACTTGTTGCCGTAACGCTGAGAGAACTGTTAGTTCTAGAGTTAATTGGTAAGTCTACTAGCCGTTGTTCGGTGTCTAGACCATGAGTTGTTGCCATTGGTCTAATTAAATGAACCCACTTGATGCTTGCAGCTTGGGGTGTCTGGATCGTGATTCTTCCGCCGTATCCCACTAATTGAGGAGCGCTTTGAATAGTAGGTCGTGTTTGTGACATGTAAGCTGGACTATAAATTTCTATTCGCGATTCATAAGAACCACGCTCAGGGTTTCCCCCAGCTGTCACAACTCTGCCATCTGGCAGAAGCAGCGCCACAGAATGATAGACACGACCGTTAACATTTGGTGTCTCTACCGCTGTCCAGGTATTTGTTGCTGGATTGTAAATCTCTGCTGGCAGCGTTGATTGTCCTATATCCTCGTTCATTCTGCTGCCATTACACACAAACACCGTGCGATCAGGCAACAATACTGCATTGTGGTGCATTCTAGCGTTGAGCAGAGAAGGTGCTGCAGTATAGGTGGGGCTACTAGGATTGAGATTGATAATATTAACGCGATTAGTTGCCATGCCACTATCATTGCCGCCACCAATAATCATCACCTTTTGGTCTTGAGCTGGTGGTAGTAACACACTGGCCGATTGGTTGCCGTAATCTGACTGTTGCAACCCAAACACCGACTGCTCTGTAATAGGTCGATTGAACCTACTAGGTAGGGTCAGAATAGTTGGTGAGAGACCATTGTTGCCTCCGAGTTGAGCACCGGAATAGAAAATTTTGCCAGTACTAAGTAGAAAAAGGTGCGCGTAGAGCGCGAAACTACTAGTGGGTTGTGAAAAAATCGTCCAACTACTACCGCTAAAAATTTCTGGGTTTGTGTCGAGGTTGCCATTTACATCAAGACCTGAGATAGCAAAGATTCTACCGCTACCCAACGTTAGTACGGTAGGATACCAGCGACCTCTATTCATTGATGCGACTCGTGTCCATGCCTGGGTTCTGGGATCAAACGTAAAAGCAGCTGTCTCTCCAAAAAACGGGTCATACTGTATGGTACCGCCGGCAACCAGCAGCTTACCGTTGGATAGGAACGACTGAGCAGCACAGAAAACGTCTATGGGATTGCCAGCATTATCCAGAGGGATCTTTGGACGTAAGAAGGTACCGTTACTTACATCCCATAAAGCTGCACCAAGAGCCGAATTTGCTACATTGTTCGGATCATTACCCGAACCTGCAAAAAACAAGACTTTACCCGTGTTCAGTAAAGCGGCATGAACCGGATTAATTGGACAGTTATACGATAAAACTTGCCAGGGCATTGTAGTGAGATTTTCCGCTAGAGAAAAAGGACAAGTAGGTACACAGTAATTAAGTAGATTTCAACTTATTGCATATAGGAGCAATAGGCAGGATTAAGCATCAAAGTTGTTATAATTTATTGCAACTTTGAATTTGTCTCGCAACACAAGTTACCAGACACTTAGAAAAGACATTATTACCCTGATAATCTAAATATTTTTATCTTCAGGATTACCACAACTGACTTATTGCACTAACAGCCAGAACTTTATTTATTAAAAATTGGCTAATTTGAAATATAGCTGCCTCAAAAAAAAGGGACAAGCTAATTTGAAATTAGAAACTGCGGAATGGAATTTTTACGTATTCCTCGTACTCCCCGTAGTCTTTAAGTATTGCACCCTTTAACGTTGCATTTTGCACTCCGCACTATTTGACTTTTGCACGTTTTTATGCAGTATTCCAGACTCTTTCACACTACACTTTTTCACTTTGGACTCCATATTACTGAAGATTTTCTATCAAAGTGTATCAATTAATCATTAAAATTTACTTCTACCAAATTGTATAGCTGAATTAACAATATTTAATTTGGTATTCGAGAAATTAAATATTAGGGAAGAAAGAAAGTAGTAACTTATTAACCAGTCAATACTCAATGAAGAAAATTTAAGTATTTGTCATAAAAAATTTAAAACCTCAGCAAATCTAGAAGTTGTTAATAAGTCAATACTACATTAAAAGAATTTAAAGTTTTTTCATACAAACTTTAAATTATCTAAAAAGTAAAGTATTGATTCTATTACGAATTAGTTAATGTGTCTGTCATTCTTTGCAGCTTTCTCCCCACCTCTTCCATCGTGTACAAGAATGTGAAAAAGCGCAGTAGCTCATTGATGGGAAAATCTGTATATCGAATAGCTTGTAAATGATTCAATTGCGCTGATGCATTGGTGAGAGCAACTTCCATATTTGATAAACATAAATGAGATTGATGCGACTTAACAGCGTGTGCCAAGGCGAACATGGCACTTCTAGTTTCCTGTGCCAGTTGGGTCAGTTGAGGTGAGAGCATATGCCAAAATTTATCGTGCTCTCGGGCAAGTACAGTATGTTCCATTGTCAGGATATGCTCCCAAATCCTTCGGACTAAAAACTCCCAAGCTTCATTGACTTGCTTTTCTGGCGGTTGGCGTGTTTGTCCCTGTCTAACTTCTTTGCATAGCTGCCGTCCTTTCTGTAATGAACTAATAATATTGGCTTTTATCTCATCGGCTTTGGAACGCTGATAATTTCCTGTTAATGCACCGTCCACAACCAATCCGTAAAACTCCTCTAAAGCCACCAAGGTTTGTGACAGACAACGCCTCAGTTGTATTCCCGCAGAAGCAGGAAAGATCAAATTATTTACCAACAGTGCAACAAAAATCCCCAACAGAGTTTCTAGAAACCTGCCCCAAGCGTAGAGCCAGGGAGACTGGTTGTGACTCAATATAACAATTGCGGATAAATATCCCGCCAACTTCGCCGTCTCATTGAATTTCCAGTAGTTAGCCAGAAGTATAGTCACGAATCCACTGATTCCCAATGACCAAGGATTGCTACCTAGGGTAATGGCAAAGATGGCTCCACCAATGGCACCAATCGCTGTTCCTATTAACCGCTGAATTCCCAATGTCAAAGTACTGCCATGGGTTGATGACATCACAATAATTGCAGCGATGACTGCATAAAAAGGATACTCCCATCGCAAGCACTGAGCAACGACCAAAGAGATCACAGATGCTATTGCCATTTTCAGTGCCATTTTGGCTAGTATCCCATCGGGAGAACAAGCCCAATTGTTTAATGCTGTGATGATTTGTCTCGGGGATTTGTGTTGACTTGTACTTTGGTTATCTGGAGGAGGAAAGGTCTTATGGGGTTTTACCATATTTATGAAGGGCGAAGTGGCTGGTGGTTTTTTACATTTCCACAGGATGCTGACCGTAAAATGGTAATGCTTCTGACCAGTTAGGACATTTCCCTTGTTGCCAATCTAAATATGCTAGTTGCAATACACTTGTGACTGTCGCTCCTAATCCGGATTCTGCTTTAATAAGTTGATAAGTGGTATTCCAGGTAGCTAATTTTTCTTGCCAGACTTCAGGTGTCATGAGGGTATCTGGCAATAAGCTGGTAAGTCCAGAAATATTTGGTGTCGATTGATAAATAGCACCGAAAACTTGACCGCGTTGAGCAGGCATTTCCACAGCAATGTCGCTTTGTGATCTTACCCCCGGTTCGGTTTCCATTGACACAGAACAGAAGTGAAAAACTTGTGAATAAGCTACAGCTGCCAAAGTAGAAATAGCAAAGACAGGAAGACCTAACTGTTGCCCCAAAGTACGGGCAGTAACAACCCCAATACGAGTCCCAGTAAAACCTCCTGGTCCTTTTGCGACGGCAAGAAATGCCAAGTTTGCCCAAGTTTGGGGCTGGATAAACTCAATTAAATATTGATGCAAATGACTTGATAATTCACGATCTAAATACCAAACTTGAGAACGTGTGTCTCCTACAAAGTTACTTATTACCAAACCTAGTTCACGAGTTGTCGTATGGAGTGCCAGCCCGTATTTTGTTGGTTCAAGATGTTGTAATTCAGTGGTCAAAGCTTGTTCAAATAATGGTTAAAAATATAATCACATAGACAGATGCGACTACCACAAAAAATAGCAGTAGCCGCGTTAAAGACACAACAGAATCTATAATCAGGTTGGTACTAACTCACCAGGACGCAACTTCGACCACTTACCTGTTTCCCGCTTAAAACTGAGACAGCCTACAACGTCCCATTCCATTTCAATCATATCTTCCTGTGTACGGATATTGACATTGATGGAAGGTTCATTCGGCTCAAAATTTGGTATTTCGGTCAAGTGGGGTTGTTGGTGCTGAGTTTCTACCGCATGGTAGGTGAGACAGGTGTCTACATAGTGGCAATTTACACAAACACACATAATTGAACCAACTCCGGGGACCTTTATTGATAATCTAGCTTAAGCACCATTGTTATTCACTAGTCGCTGGGTTTATTTTTATTACAATGAACGGTTCAGTTCCTTCTCTGCTGTCACCAGAAAATTGGCCATTTAGTTTGGAATTCTTGCCACAACCAGCTTACATAGTAGGTGGTGCTGTGCGAGATGCTATTTTGGGAAAAACTCGCGAATATCTGGATCTAGATTTTGTTGTCCCATCAGACGCTGTAAAAGTAGCCCGCAAAATAGCGACACACTACAAAGCAGGCTTTGTTTTATTAGATCCACAAAGGCAAATTGCTCGTGTTGTGTTTCCTAACGCTACAGCAGACTTTGCTCAACAGGAGGGCGAATGCCTAGAAACAGACTTGCACAGGCGAGATTTCACAGTAAATGCGATCGCATATAATCCTCACACTCAAGAAATCATTGATCCCCTGCAAGGTTATCTAGATTTGCAACAGCGTCTTTTGCGAATGATATCACCTGCTAATTTCGTAGACGATCCATTACGATTAATGCGAGCATATCGGCAAGCAGCACAACTTGGTTTTACGATTGAGCCAAATACCGAAGCTGAAATTCGTTCTTTAGCATCACATATAACAATAGTTGCCCCCGAAAGAGTCCGGGCAGAATTAAGTTATATGCTAGTTAACGCTAAAGGAACTCTTTGGATTACAAAAGCATGGGAACATAATTTACTTGTCCCTTTCTTTAAATACGCGACAAAAGAAAGTGTAAGTTTATTAACAGTGCTTGACAAAGTTGCTTTCCAACTTGCCCAAATGTGGCAGCAGTTTGGGGTAGAACTTGATCAATACATACGGGATACAGTCAAAACCACTTGGTTGGGTGTTGCAAAACTTGCAACTCTAGTCAACTCAGAACCCAAAATAGCAGAAATAGAGTTGATGGAATTAACTTATAGCCGTGCTGAAATAAAAGCGGTAAGCACCGCTTTAACGGTCTTACCGCAATTAAAAAAGCCTCTAATGTCTTTACGAGAACAATATTTTTTCTTCCAAGAAGCGGGATCAGTTTTCTCTGCCAGTGTTGCTTTAGCACTAGCAGATGGAACATCGTTAGAGGCGCTTACACCATTAATCACCCGCTATCTTAACCCTGATGATCTGGTCGCTTATCCCATACCACTATTGAGTGGTAGACATATTATGTTAGCACTGAATATTCCAGCTTCGCCACTAGTTGGCAAACTTCTTACTGAAATTGCAGTAGCGCAGATTGAGGGCAAGATTTCCACAGCAGAACAAGCTATAAAGTTTGCTACTAGGTTGTTAGGTAATGATTGAAATTTCCTTAGAGAAAAACGGACTTAAAGTCTTTTGTCAAAATCTTCTGTAATTATGGATACAGTGGGGTCTTATCTATTCCTCCAACTTGACTGAGAGGCCAAAAGCGAACGATCGCACGTCCAATAATATTCTCACGCGGAACAAGACCCCAGCAACGGCTATCATAGCTACTATTGCGGTTATCGCCTAACACTAAGTATGAGTTCGGGGGTATCGTGACTGGTTGGGATAGGAAAGACGGTTGCGGGCCTGATGTACAAACATCAACGACTGTACGCTGTGTCGGTGATAAATACTTGTCTTCTGAAAGAAGTTTGTTATTTATATAAACTTTACCATTCCTGAGTTCAATCTTTTCTCCCGGTAAGCCAATGACACGCTTAATAAAGGCATCTTGGTACTGTTCTCTTTGTAGTTCTTGCGTAGGAGAAAATACTACAATGTCACCTCGTTTTGGACTAGAGACTTTATAACTTAATTTATCGACAATAATCTTATCTGCCTCCCACTGATTTGGAGATCCATGCAAGGTTGGTTCCATTGAACCAGAAGGAATCCAACGAGCTTCGGCAACAAATGTGCGAATTCCTAAGGCTAGGACTATGCTTAAGATCACTGTCCTACTAAGTTCTGCGAGCCAAGAATTATTGGGTGCTTGGTGACTAGAGTTATTTTTAGACACTTGATATGCTGTGAAATTACAAAAGTAATGGCTTTGGTGCAGGTGATTCACTTGCCTCAGCAGGGATGCTGTATTTGTTTATCTTACACTTTGCAAATTAGGTGTTAGGGTAATGTGGTCATCTTGAGGGAGTTTATTTATTAAAATTTATAAAGTTTTTGTTACGAAAAACACAAAATGCCTGCAAAGAATCCAACTAAGTTTAACCTATATAAATAGTTATCTGTCACGCTCAGTTCTTTTTTTAACGCAGTAGATTCATGTCATCTCCTACCAGTTTGCTGATTCGTCGCGCTCGAATAGTTTTACCCAATGGTGAATCGGTTGTTGGGGATGTGCTGACAAGCCATCGCACAGTAGTCGAAGTTGCACCAGAAATTTCCACCACAACGCCAACTATAGAAATTGACGCACAAGGGTTAACTTTGTTGCCAGGAGTAATTGATCCACAAGTCCATTTTCGCGAACCAGGGCTGGAACATAAGGAAGACTTATTTACCGCGAGTTGTGCTTGTGCCAAAGGGGGAGTCACTTCCTTTTTGGAAATGCCGAATACACGTCCTTTAACAATTACTCAGCAAGCTCTTGATGATAAGCTACAACGAGCCTCACAAAAGTGCTTGGTTAATTATGGCTTTTTTATTGGGGCAACGACAGACAACTTGCCTGATTTGCTTTTGGCAAAGCCAGCTTGTGGAATCAAGATTTTCATGGGTTCAATGCATGGACAATTACTAGTTGATCAAGACGCTGCACTGGAAGCTATATTTTCTAAAGGCGAACGTTTGATTGCTGTTCATGCTGAAGACCAAGCCAGAATTAATGAACGTCGCAAGGAATTCGCTGGAACTCATGATCCAGCCGTTCATTCCCAAATTCAAGATAATCAAGCAGCGCTACTAGCAACTGAGCAAGCATTAAGACTTTCTAAAAAATATCAACGTCGTTTGCATATTCTGCATATGTCAACTGCAGAAGAAGCAAACTTGTTGCGTGAGGATAAACCAAGTTGGGTGACAGCAGAAGTGACACCCCAGCATTTGTTGCTTAATACCACTGCGTATGACAAGATTGGTACCTTGGCGCAGATGAATCCGCCTTTGCGATCGCCCTACGATAATCAAGTCCTTTGGCAAGCTTTGCGTGATGGCGTGATTGATTTTATTGCCACAGATCATGCACCTCATACAATAGATGAGAAAGCTCAAGAGTATCCAAACGCTCCCTCTGGGATGCCTGGTGTAGAAACTTCTCTACCTTTGATGTTAACCGCTGCAATGCAAGGACAGTGTACCGTAGCTCAAGTTGTTCACTGGATGTCACAAGCGGTAGCCAAGGCATATGGTATTCCAAATAAGGGGGCGATCGCTCCTGGTTTTGATGCCGATTTAGTTCTTGTAGACTTGGACACTTATCGTCCTGTGTTACGCGAGGAATTATTGACCAAATGTGGTTGGAGTCCTTTTGAAGGCTGGAATTTAACTGGATGGCCTGTACTAACTATAGTAGGTGGTCAGATTGTATATGAAAAAGGCAAGGTAGATACAAAAGTGCGGGGTCAAGCTTTAACTTTTAATCATTAGTCAAATTATTCTGCTTTGCTCTGTAGAATTAAGAGAAAGACTGTTTGTTTCTGCCTACTACTTGTCGACTTTTAGCACTTTTGATACTTATACTGAAAAGTTTTCAGTTTTTGCAATACAACCGGGATTAGGATTACGAATGTCCGTGTTAACCCCACAGCTGCATCTATAATCGTTAGTTATCAACCAGGTGTGATTTTAGATCAGCACATGCGAACAGCCAGAGGCTTGATGCTGCGCGTACGCATCTGGTCAATCTTAGTGACGTTCTCCCCACCGCGTCGCGGATGGGGCTTCTACAAGTCGCCTTGTAAAAATTTCCTGCTAAGCCCTTCGGGCACGCTGCGCGAACATTGGTGAACCAGCGATAATTAGATTTGCATCCTCTTATCCCCAGGAACGATACCTCCACAGGGAGTTTAGAGACTTCGCTCCTGACATACCACGGAGTCTTGTTATGTAGCGAATCCAAATGAATTCTATGTTTGAGTTACGTTTCCCAACGTTTGCACTGTTCACCTACAAAGTAGTCCGTTTGTGTCAAGTGGTTGGTCGTCACCAATGCTGCCTCACTAGAACTTCTAATTGCTACGGGCATTTATATGCTACCACGCCTGTTCTAACCATTCCGGATACGTTGAAAAATATGAGGTACATCCTCAAAGGACCTACCTCATATTTTTCCCGCTATCCATCCCCACTGCACGGTGGATGGGGAATTCCGCCGAACTGCGTTAAAACTGCGCCAAAGATAGTTTTGCCACCCGAAGTAACAACAAAATCTGTTATGAAAGCTATCTTTAATGCTCTGATTAACCTAATTGACAGTACACAACATCAACCAAGCGCTTAACACTATTATGTATCGGGTACTCTCTAGCGCTAAAACCATGATCCAGAGACTAAAATCTGACCATGTTTGTCTTGCCTAACAAGCGATGACGATTGCGTTCTCCTCATGGAGATGGTACACAAACCGCACTGCCTTATGCTTGAACTTTCTGCGGTCTAAAGACACCCAAAAAGTTTAAGATTGATATCATTTCCGGTTAATGTCCCACCAGTCAAATTTTAATACAATTTGACTAGAATCAGCTAAGTAGAAAAATGGGTACTCATCATAATAACTTCCTCAATCAAAATCCTTTAGTTCGGGCAATACACACTGCTGTAAAAGGAAGAGCTAGATATAAGGTAAATGGGCTTTATCGTTCGGAAGCTCTCAAAAGATATCTTGAATTGCGATTATCGGAAGAGAAAGACGTTAAACAAGTGCGTGCCAATCATGATACAGGAAATGTTCTTGTTCTTTTCCACTCAGATTTAAGTGCAAATGCTATAGCCTGGCTTCTTGAAAAAATTGTCTTGGATTACACAAAACAAGGCAGAAAATTACCTCTAAGGACATCTTACATAAGCATAGCGCCAGAAGAAGCAATAATATTACCTATAAACAAAAGAAAATTAAATAACTTGACAGTTGGTGCTCAGAAACAAGAAAGCACCCAAACGCGTGTCAAAAAACAATTAGAGCAAGCGGGCAGTCAACTTATTTTAACATCAGGAACAACTGTGTGCACTCTTGTTTTATGCACCGGACTGCTACATAGATATGGTCTTGATGAACGCATTTTACTAGCAATTCAGAAGCTGCATACGCCACTTCTTGATCGCATTATGGTTGGTATCACTTTTCTTGGCCAACCAGTCGTTTTGCTGTTAATTTGTTTGGGATTGAGAATAGGACTACAGCGTTATAATCGTCGCACTCAAGCAACTACCTTGAGCATAGCTGCAATTGGTGCTATGGGTTTAACTTTTTTCCTAAAACGGCTGTTTGGTAGAGCACGTCCCGACTTGTGGGACTGGATTATTAATGTAGGTCATCACAGCTTTCCTAGCGGTCATGCAATGGGGTCAATAGTGATTTATGGCTTTGTAGGCTATATTTTGGCAAAGGAATTTCCTCAATGGCGAGAACAAATTTTGGCCTTGACCGTTGTCTTAATTGTTGCAATAGGTTTTAGTCGGCTTTATCTTGGTGTACACTGGCCCAGTGATGTAGTAGCTGGCTATGCGGCAGGTTTAGTGTGGTTGATTGTCTGTATTAAAAGCTTGGAACTATGGCAAAAATTTCAGTCATCAGGTAAAGATGTACACACAATTTTCGGACTGAGAGATTCACACAAAGCTGAAAAGGTACAGATTACATACGCCTAGTAACGATTTCTTCACTAAGAACGCAATTATGGGGTGTAATTTCCATTTGCCGAGTTTTTTCATCTCCATAACTCAAGCGTACACTGAGATAGCTGTCTGGTTTATAGGGCATACGTTCCGCCCACTCAATCGCGACAATTCCTGGTGTAACTTCAATGCCTTCCCAGTAGGTTTCTAAGTTTAATGCGGGGACTTGATTTGATTCCAAACGGTATAAATCCAGATGGTAAAGGGGAAGACGTCCCTGTGTGTACTCGTTAATCAGGGTGAAAGTTGGGCTGACTATTGGATCAGTAATGCCCAAGCCTTCCCCGATCCCTTGTACTAATGTCGTTTTGCCAGCACCTAAATCACCTTCTAGTAAAATCACATTACCAGCATTTAGTGATTGAGCAAGAGTTATTCCAAGCTTTCGCGTCGCGCTTATATCTGCCAGAAAAATTCTCATCATCACTCACCCCCCCCTTGGCTTAATTCAAAATAACGACTATGTCCTACACGCAATTTACAGCTTCTTTGTAGAAGGTGCTAAATTAAAAATTATTTTTGTTGGTGCAGCTTGTTCCTAAGAACTACTCTAAATCAGTGAATTCGTTTCAGATCAGGTTTCTAGCTATAGACTGTTGCTTAGGACAACAATCAATTCACAATGTACGCGCTTTAAAGGCGTGTACCCCTGGCTTGTGCTAACGAGTTTGGCCACTACTATAAATCCCCAACTAAAAATGTCTTTTATTTGGAATTTTGAATTCTGAATTTTGAATTGTTTAGATGCCCTCCACTGTACCACCGCCACAACACTCGTGCTAATTGTTGAGAGTTATGACGCACGCAACCTGTTTCATCTTCATGCATCACGTTAGCTATCACAATTCGGCGTCCCAACTGAGCTATGGCTTCTCGATCTAAGAAAACAGGATGGGAGTTTTGTTGAGCATACCGCGTCAGTGCGAGTTCGCTAGGAGATTTTTTGTGTACCAGTACGGCATTAAATAGTGGTCTACCACAAGCAGCATCAATCGCCCTAATGTGATCAGCAACAGTGTATCCCTGAGTTTCTCCAGGCTGTGTCATTATATTACAGATGTAAATGCGTGGTGCGTCCGAGGCGGCGATCGCATCAGCAATTTCTGGTACTAACAAATTGGGAATGACGCTGGTGTAAAGACTACCAGGACCCATAATAATGTAATTAGCTTCTTTGATTGCCTTGATAGCTGCTGGCAAAGCTGGCGGATTTGCGGGGATGCAGCCAATTTTGACAATACTACCACCCGCTTCGGTAATTTTAGATTCCCCTTCTATATGGCGACCATCGGCTAACTCAGCCCAGAGGCGCACATCGCTGAGGGTTGCTGGCAAAACTTGTCCTCGAATTGCTAGGACTTTAGAACTGGCGGCGACACCTCTTTCTAAATCGCCAGTAATGTCACTCATCGCCGTCAAGAACAAATTGCCAAAACTGTGACCAGTCAAACCATCCCCAGCTTTAAAGCGGTACTGAAATAGTTCTGTCAGTAACTTTTCTTCGTCAGCTAATGCTGCTAAACAATTACGAATATCTCCTGGTGGTAGCACGCCAAATTCCTGACGTAATCGCCCTGAAGAACCCCCGTCATCAGCCACAGTGACAATCGCGGTAATTTTGGCGCTGTAAACTTTGAGACCTCTAAGCAATGTGGAAAGTCCCGTACCACCACCAATGACTACAATTTTTGGTCCCCGGTACAATCGGCGATGTGCCAGCAACACATCAATGAGATCCTCATCACCTTCTGATCTGAGTACCTGAGTAATTGAACTTACTGTCCGAGTTTGTCCCCACAGAAGCAACAACAAGCCGCCTACTATCACCAAAGGACCGCTGATGTAATACGGTACAATATCGGTGATCACTCCCAGAATGCGCCTCAAAAACTTAATTGCCCAAAAAATTGGCGTTAGCCTAATCCAGATAGCTAATCCCAGACTTGCTAATATCATGCCTCCAAGACTGATGAGCAACCATCGTTTTACTGATAGTCCAGGGGACAACCACTTGAACCACTGGTTTACTCGATAGGAAGTGCGACTGCGTGACTGCTTTTGCAGCGCTTTAAGGGCAAGTCTTAGAAAACCAATTGACATACCTGATTTATAGCAGTATTACTAACAATGATTAACAGAAAATGTATACCACCTGGTTGAAATTCGGATGTGGAATTGTTACAGTTTTCAATCCTATTGGACTAAAGGTACATAGTCTAAATTGCCAGTATACCGATTCAATAGGCTTTCTGGTCAAAAAAATAACAAGTCAATGGAACAGCGAATTTTAGGAATAGATCCGGGACTAGCAAGTTTAGGATTTGGGGCGATTATATGCCAAAAAAATCAAGACAGGGTGCAAGAAGATTCAGTCAACCTACTCGACTTTGGTGTTATCAATACGCCAGCCAATACAGAAATTGGACAGCGGCTATGTACGTTATACGACGATTTACACACCCTGATCAAAGAATTTCAACCTGAACTGGTAGCAATAGAGAAATTCTTCTTCTATCGTATGGCAAATACCATCTCCATTGCTCAAGCGCGGGGAGTGATCATGTTAGTTTTAGGGCAACATGAATTACCAACAGTAGAGTTCACTCCTGGCCAAATTAAGCAAGCGTTAACCGGATATGGTAACGCTGAGAAACAGGAAGTTCAGCAAGCTGTGGCGCGGGAATTGAATTTAGAATATATTCCTCATCCAGATGATGCAGCTGATGCATTGGCTGTCGCGCTGACAGCATGGTTTCAGATTTAGTTGTCTTTTGCGAAAAATCAGGCAAGTCTAATGTAGAACTGAAAACTCAAGGATAGAGTGTTTCATCTTTAATTCGTTTTTTCTTTCGCCCCAGATCTTGAAGTTAAGAGACTGAGGCCTTAAAACAATGCCTGATTTGTGCTTGTGCACTAGATCTGATAAAGGAGTTGTATGAAGGTTACTTTTTAACCAGATTCGCCAGTCAAATATCTGTGAACCACAGTTTTGGCAATCTTTTAGGTTATAAAGATTATTCAAATTGTTGAGCTTGAGAAGAAGATTCAAACTTATATCCGACGCCTCGTACAGTTTGAATTAATGCTGGTTGGCTGGCATCAATCTCAATCTTCTTACGAATTTGACCGATATGGACGTCTACAACTCTTTGATCGCCGACGTACTCATAGTCCCAAACCTCCTGAATCAGTTCAGAACGCCGCCAAACTCGACCAGGATGGCTAGCTAAAAAATGCAACAGGTCAAATTCCAAAGCAGTTAAAGGCACTGGTTGAGTGTTAAGCGTAACTTCCCGCCGTACGGGGTCAATCATTAGTTTTTCAAATACTAACCTCTTCTGTTCTGCTGTAGTAACAACACGCTGACGCCTTAAAATGGCTGCTACTCTTACTTCCAATTCCCCTAGACCAAAGGGTTTGGTCAGATAATCATCAGCACCTTTAGAAAAGCCGCGAATCTTGTCGGCTTCGTCTGCACGACTTGTTAACATCAGTACAAAAACTCCATTACGGCTTTGCATCTCTTGGCAGAGGTTAAATCCAATCACGTCCGGTAAATTTACATCTAAAATTACCAAGTCTGGGTTAAATTGCTCAAACAGCGCTAGAGCTGTTTTACCATCTTCGGCAGATTCTACCTGATAGTTTTGCCTAATTAAGAAGCGTTGGATTAAGTTCCGAACCGCAGGGTCGTCATCAACTACAAGAATCTTGGCAGGAGCCATGACCATCACTTTGCACAAAAATTTATAGGATAAAGCGCGAATTCCATCAATAAAATGGTTTTCGCATTGGAGACAATATGTATCTACAAGGCCAAGGTATGATTTCCCTGATTATTTAAATACTAGTTTAATCAGGATTATCCACAATTAGGGCGTAAATATTTTGGTAATGCTGCCCATTGCTCCAGTATTTGACTTTTTTGTCAATTTTGTGTCCACAAAGCAAATCCTCTAACCTTAGCCACAACACCTGGTTCAACTCGGACACAAGCTTATCCCAGATGTGCGATCTTAAAACCCTTTAATTTTAAATCGAGATGTGACTTCATGGCACGAGAAAGCAAAAGACTCTTATTTACAACTCACGTTTAAGTGCTGTAAATTGTTGAACCTGAAATACAAGAGATTTTTTCATCGTAAAATTGGCTTTTAGGTATTTTTTGCTTAAATTCTAGAGTAAAGCCCTACTTAATCAACGACATGAGGGGATACACGGAGCTATGCCTATATGTTAAAGTGGCTATAGTTAAAATTAGCAAACTAGTGTGGCTTGCCTGTGTTAATATCCGGGTAAACTATACGAATTGACCTAAACATTGGTTTAGGTCAAGATAAAAATATAGTATTTTTTGTTTAGCAAAACATTGCCGCTGACTTAGGCTAAAGTAATAAACTCCCATGAGTGACGATCACAATCCATACGAAAAACTTGGGCTATCAGAAGATGCGAGCTTTGATGAAATTCAAGACGTTCGCAATCATCTATTGGAGCAACACAGTGGCGATGCTAAACGTCTGGAAGCCATAGAAGCTGCCTACGACGCAATTTTAATGGAGCGCTTAAAGATGCGCCAGGAAGGCAAAATAAAAGTGCCTGAACGCATCCGATTTCCAGAGCGTCTAGTGCCATTGCTTCCAAAAGAAAGTCAAACTCCTCGCCAACAGTCACCAGCGTGGTTGCAACGCATTCTAGATAAGCCAACATTAACAGATACTTTGTTGCCTGGAGCTTGGTATGTTGGATTAAGTGCAATTAGCGTTTTTTACCCAGCTGGTAGCGACCAAGTATTGCAATTAACATTAGTCCTAGGGGTGTGTATCAGTATTTACTTTCTTAATCGTAAGGAAAAAAAGTTTGCTAGAGCGGTTTTGTTAACGCTAGTTGGTCTGACTACAGGCTTACTTGCAGGAGGGTTGGTCGCCACATGGCTTATTCCTCAAGTACAGATTATGAATGTGACAGCAAATCAGTTTTCTACTATAGTCACATTCGTCCTATTATGGTTAATCAGTAGCTTTTTAAGGTAAATTGGTTTTTGAATAATAGGTCGTAAAGAACACATTTCTTAATCCAACTCCAGTTCAGCTTGTTTGTTGTCGGGTTGTTTCTAGAGCTAGATTTACAGCAGAACTAAGATCCTGGACAATAAAATTTGGCTTGTAAAGTTGTAGTTGAGAGCGATCGCGAATGCCACACTCCACAGCTATCATCTTAATGTTGTGTTTTGTGGCAGAAATGATATCAGCTTCTGTATCCCCCACCATCCAGATATCCGTGGCAGGGGGGAGTTCTTGTATTGCCCGTTCCATCAACAAAGGTTTATCATCAATGTCACGGGTTTTGACATAATCGTTAGTTAGGCAGTAACAACGATTTTCTGGGAAAAATCTCCTTAAATCGTGTTGGTTAAAGGCATAATCTAATTCCCGAAATCGACGCATTGTCATAACTGCTAAATCAATTCCTGCCTGTTCTATTTTTAATAAAGCTTCTACAGCGCCAGGAGCTAAGCTGTCATAATGAAAGTAAGGTTCTGTGTGCACAGTTTTTCGCCGCAACTGAGAAAATTCTTCTGCCTGCGCTTCATCTAAACCAGAAATCATACCAATTTTTGTTTCAGAAACGCGCGATCGCTTCAACTGCCAGAATTCTGCTTTTCCTAATTGTTGTACCTGTTGGTTTGGACGTTGGATTTCCTCCAAGCAAAATTGGTAAACACGGTAGTAGCGCTCAGAAACGTCAATAATAGGACCATCAAAATCTGTAATTAGTCTTAACATTTTTAATTAAAATGTAATGTTTACTTACAGAATATCCCAAATCATGGTGTTTTATGCGCTTGAAAAATTGATCAGTCAATTTTAGATTTCTAATATGTCATATCAAATCCGCTTGTATCGGAATTACTTCTCCTTCCTCTCCACGCCAGTCACCTCTGTCGGGAAACCCGTCATTCGCGCTGGATCCTCAGCGTCCTCTGCGTCTGGAGCGGTTTTTTAATCATTCAAATGCTACCGGATTTTATATCCTACTAAATTTTAAGACCAGTCATGAAATTGAGAAAAATGAGCCTGCCAAACTACTTAAGCCCCAGAGGCGCATCCTAAGCTTAGCCTACCGGATCACTAAGGGTCTTGTGTGAACAGCCGACTCATTTTTTGAACATTTCATCCCAGACTACCGCGTTTGATTTGTTCATTTTCAATTGCTGCAAATAAAGTCCGAAAGTTACCTTCACCAAAACCTTGAGCTTGGTACCGACGCTCAATAAACTCAAAGAAAAAAGTCGGCTGTCCAAAGATAGGCTGGGTAAAAATTTGCAATAGTACAGGAGTTATATTCTTGTTCGAGTTAAAACAAATTTCTTCTTTCCAATCTACCAAAATTTCCTGTCCAGCAATAGTATCCAGTTCGTCGCTCGTAATGGGAAGTCCTTTTCGCTGTCGAATTTGTGAGTAGTAGTCTTTAGGAACTGGGAGTAACGATAAACCAGTAGCACGGAATTCGGCTATTGCATGAACTATATTGCGTGTTCGTAAAGCGATATGTTGAATTCCTGATCCTCGGTTTAGGTTCAAAAATTCTTGAATTTGAGAATTGGCTGAACCTGGCTGATTTATTGGCAATTGTACATCACCGTTACCCGAAACCATGACCTGGCTATGCAAGCCAGAGCGAGATGTTTGAATATTAAACCTCTGCTGTCCCTGAAAATTAAGGATATTTTCGTACCAAGCCACTGCATGCTCTAAATCACCTGCGTTTACATTTAGCACGATATGGTCAATGCCGGTAAACCAAGAAGATGAGGAGGAAAACAGGGAAGGATGTTTTTCTACACTGCCACACCCTTTGATTATCTCACTCTGTGTTTCTCGCTGTTCTGTCCCCCTTTTGGTTTCTATCAACGTATGTGTAAGGGAACCCCAAGCAGCTATTTTGCTGCACTTAATATATTCCTGACCATATTCGTATTGCTGGATGGGTTGCAGGATTTTCGCCCCGTGGACCCTGGCAAGGGAAATAATTTCTTCTAAATTTTCAACACAAAAAGCAACATCTGCCACACCAGCCGGGTGGTGGCGCAAAAACTCAGCCACTGGACTGGTGGGTAATAAAGGGGAAGACAGTAAAAAGTAGATTGCACCACTTTTGAGCACTTGCGTGCAGGTGTCAAAGGTATTATTCTCCCTAGCTTTCCAACGAATGTTGTCTACCTTTTCGAGAAAAGTTGGAAATACGGCAGAACTTTTCTCGACTACTTGAAAACCCAAATGGCGTACAAACCAATCGCGCCACACTTTGGCATCTTCGACATAAAAGTGAACGTGATCAATTTTCATGCTCTTTGAAAATCCAGCACAATTGTTTATCTGTTTGTAAATTTTGCCTCTTTTAGTGGATTTTCAAGTCATTCCTAAGCAAGAATCTGGCTGGTTTCTTTAACACAAGTGAGGAATGAAGACTCATTGAGCTTTGTCTGGTTTAAATACTTGTCGAGGTACATCAGAACTGCCAACACCATCTTGTTCAGTTTGAAGTTTTGGAGAATTCGCCTGTATATTTTGTAAATTTTCTTTTAGCTGAGTTTGTAGCCAGTGTTCAAATAGTTCGTTGAGCAGTCGCTGTCGCATTTCTTCATCTAACTGAGATGGCAAAAGCTTTTCTAGACGTACAACCACAATCCAATCCCCCAAAGGTGTTGGTGGTAAAAGTTGACCAGGCTGAACTGATGCCAGCATATTTGCCAACACTGGATGGGGAACTCCCAATTCCACTGGACCGATTAAGCCACCTGTTTGAGCCTCAGGACCTTGAGAATACTCGCGAGCGAGTTCGCTAAAAGACTGTTCTCCTTCCTGAATTCGGAAGTAAAGCTCTTGAGCGATACAAATATCTTTCACCCGAATCAGAGAATAAACAACCCGATCTAACTTTGCTTTACGCTGAAGAAAGTAGGACTGTGACTTATCTGCCCAAGTGCTTCGCTTGAAGTTTTCTAGTTTGATATTACGTGTGGCTAGATAGTCCACTTGTTCACGGTTTAGACCACGAATTTGTAACCATGCTTGCAGGTCATCTTCAGAATTCAACTGATGCTGTTGGTAGAATTGCTTATATGCCTGAGTATTTTCTTCTGCTGTCAGAGTATGGTTAGCGATCGCATTATCGACAATAATCTCTCGCATCAATTGCGGCAGTATTCCGTACTGCTTCAGTAGGGGAATGAGTTCGTTGTTGTTAATGGCGCGATCGCCTACTTGTAGAACTGGAATCATAACCTCCTAACTGTTATTACTACTTTAGGCTAAATAGAGTCAATAAACTCTTCAGGTTTTTTCAACATATCTTAATAATAGTATTTCTAGTTTAACTATACTGACTATTGACAAGTAACTTTATATCTGCTTCGGTTTCCCATCTATCATGAGAGTGATCGAAACAGAGGTTATAGAAAAATCGCCCCCAGATTCGGTGTGAGGGCGAATGAAAGTGGAAGAAAAATAAAAGCCTCAGTTATGATTTTGACTAGATACTCAGATTTGGCTGTGACCAATTCTGAGTTCCTAGCAAGTCATGACCTTCGCTAAGTAACGTGTTGTTGTTAAGTCCAGCAAGACCTACACGCGGATCAAGGCTAAGAGGTTTTCCTAACCCTAGGAGGATAATTTCATCATTGTCGATCGCAGGTGGTCGTCCCACAGAGAAAGGATAGTTGTTGTCATTGGCAACTAAGATAGTATTTTGATCAATCACCAGCACATTTTCGATGGTTTGGAATGGGAAGGTGAACTTTGTGCTGCCATCTTGATTTAAGTCATTTGGATCTTGAATGTTGAGTAGATCTGCTACTTCTTCTTTTGCCACATATCCATTGACATCTTTTTGGGAGAAATCAACCTTATATATTTTCTTGAATTGGGCGGTATCTGCTTGTCCGTTATCACGCTCAATCACTAGGTATTCGTTATCGTTGACAACAGTCAAGTCACCAATTGCATTAGTGGGATTTTCCAGATGGTAATAACCAACTAAACCCTCATACTGTTTACTGGCAACATCAAACTTATGAATTCGTAAGGCATCGTTGGGATCACCAAGAACCGATCCCTCTAATAGGGGATACAGTTTGGTTTTGTCAGGACTAATTGCTAAGCCTTCAAATCCCTTGGAACTGGCAAGGTTGGATGGGGCAAGATTTGCGAGAACATCAGGGTTGTCAGGCGATCGCACAAACTCACCAGTAATTTGGTCACGGACTTTGTCTCCGGTACCAGGGAAATCAGTGAAGTAGCCATCCACCCCTAACTTAATAAACTGCTGGAACTCCAGTTCTGGGTTTTTGTTATAATCTGCCGCGAGGTACTGACTTTCATTACGGAAGGTGTAGGGATGTACCAGCAAACCAGCAGCATGGGCATCTTGTATCAGCGTTGTTGGGGGTAAAGTGTTTTTATCTGCGTCGTTGAGGAGTCCATCTCGATTAACATCATCTGCTTTGCCATCACCATCAGCATCAACACCTTTAACCGAGACAATCATTCGCTTCCAGGGACCAATCCCATCCGCGTATGTGGCAACTTCTTTCAAACCCTCAGCAGTGCGTAGATCACCATAAGTTCGAGGATCGCCACTCACCAGAAAATCGTAAGGCTGCTTCTCTATGAGTGTACCGTCGAGCTTAATATCTTCTGCATCCAATAATTGGACCAGCGGTACATCTATTTTCTGGTTGAGTTCTTTTAGATTCCCAACTTCAAACGACTGGATAAAAACCCGACTTGGATCAGTGAAATCATTTTTCTTCAGAGTCTCAACCAATGGTTCTTCCAAGGACAACCCGACAGAATCGTGGTAAGTAGGGTGCTTGGTTTCTGGGTAGATGCCAATTTTGCGACCTGTTTGGGTTTCTACCTGCTTAACCAGATTGATAACTTCCTCAAGGGTGGGAACTTCAAATAAACCATTATAGGATTGATCCCGGAAGGAAAGACGTTCTTTTGCCCGCAGGGTCTTAATTTCTTCCAAGGTGAAGTCGTCAGCAAACCAGCCTCTTTCGGTCACACCGTCAATAACTTTAGTCGTATAACGATTAGTAAACTCTGGTCGGCTTGCTACATCAGTGGTATCCGTTATATTGACTTCATGGCGAGCAATCAGTACTCCGTCCTTAGTTGATACCAAGTCTGGTTCAACAAAGTCAGCCCCTCGTTCAATCGCTAATTTGTATGATTCTAGGGTATGCTCTGGACGTTCACCACTAGCACCTCGGTGACCAATCACAATCGGAGGTTGACCATTTAAGGTATTGAGTTTATAAAAGTTTGGCGTGGAAATCGGAGCTTCTAATAATTTACCTGTCTGATCAACGTGCAATAGGTAAGGTCCAAATTCATCCCCAATCCAGATACTTCCATCAGAACTTAAGACAAAAGATTCTACATCAAAATCTGCACCTGTTAGCAAACGATCTGTAGTACCTTCGTTAACGATTTTGAATGGAACTTGTTTATTTGGGTCAGATAGCTGAATAAAATTTAGAACCTCAACACGACCGTCACCCCCTTCTGTACCTCGAAAACTGGGGTTAAGCTGATAGATTCGTAACAAAAAATCAGCGCTGTTGCTCTTTGCCCCAAAACCATTGTCAGGGAGGAACCAATAATTGTTTTTGTCGGCAAACTGTACAGCACTGAAGCCTTGGACAGGTTGTCCTTGAAAAGGTACTGTTCTGCCATTAGTATTGCCTGTAATAAACTTTCCAGAAGATGAACCTTCAGCAAATGTATCTGCTGGTAGTGAAGCAAATCCTTTGAGTGTTACGTTTGCCATAGTTTTTCCCTAGTTTGTCGCAACTTATATTTTTTAGCGGTAGATATACTATGTGTTTGGAATTAGGTTTTGATTGACAGCACAAAAACCAGATTTCCTTTCTTGTTTCCCATAGATGCTTATAGGAAATACCTGACAAAAATCTGTAAAGAGAAAAATGTACACAAAGCAAAAATTTACATTGTGTACATCTCTATCGAAGTTCTCACATATAGGTTAAGAAGAAGAAATGCTTTGATTAAAAGTATTATTTTTATCTACATATGGCAGTTATACTCATCCCTCTGAATGAGTGAGAAGTTTATATCAAGTTTGGTTCAACACCTATAATGTAGGTAGATTAAGCTATTAGAACTAAACTCAACACTTGAGTCTAGTTTCTAAAAATAGCAATATTTTCACGATTTTACGTTGAAACGCGACTTAAAGTTGTGGATATCTTAATATCAAATGTCTTTGAGAGTGAGGAGCTAGCTTATTATCCAACAAAGAAAATTATATTCAAGTCATAAGCTTGTGAAATTCCTTGGAGATATAACTAGATGAGGGTAACAAAATACTTTCAAGTTGTTTGACACAAACTAATCAATTTTTTGAATTTGCTTAAACTCCTTATCCAAAACGTCCAGAAGTGTAGTCGCGGGTGCGAGAATCAAGAGCATTGCCGAAGATTTGATTTGTTGATCCAAATTCA
Organism: Brasilonema octagenarum UFV-OR1; assembly: GCF_963888615.1. NCBI lineage: Bacteria > Bacillati > Cyanobacteriota > Cyanophyceae > Nostocales > Scytonemataceae > Brasilonema > Brasilonema octagenarum. The sequence continues at coordinate 77,263 of NZ_CAWPKW010000154.1, forward strand.
ACCATTTGACCAATTCGACTTTCATCAGTGCTAAAGAAAGCGGTGAAATCAGAAACGCGAGCGGCTTGCTGCATATTATGAGTAACAATTGCAATTGTTAGTTCATTGCGTAAACTATGGATGAGCTCCTCAATTTTCATTGTTGCTATTGGATCAAGAGCCGAACAAGGCTCATCCATTAAGAGAATTTTTGGTTTAACTGCTAAAGCACGAGCAATACATAGACGCTGTTGTTGACCACCAGAAAGCCCTAAAGCTGATTTCTGTAGTTTATCTTTTACTTCATTCCAAATAGCAGCACCTCGCAGAGCATATTCAACTATTTCATCTTGTTCTGCTCTCGGACGCCATCCAGCAATTTTTATACCGTAAACGATATTATCGTAAATGCTCATCGGAAAAAGGTTTGGCTTTTGAAAGACCATACCTATTTGGCGGCGTAGCCGATTTAGGTTAACACGAGAACTGTAGATATTTTGACCATAAAATTCTACGCTGCCATCTACTTTTACTGCTCCTTCTAATTCACTAATGCGATTAAGGCATTTAATGAATGTAGATTTACCACAACCGCTAGGACCAATAATTGCGGTGACTTGGTTTTCGTAGACATCCATTGTTACGCCTTCTAGTGCTTTGGAAGTTCCATAGTAGAAGCTAAGGTTCTTGACTTTGATTGCTGGGTTTAATTTACTCATACCATGTTAAATATTACAAAAATAGTTGACAAAATTACTTCAGTTGTGATTATACATTTCTCTTTCTTATGAAAATACGAGAGAGAATACTGATTGACATAATTATCCCAACTAAGACAACAGAAGCAGTCCAAACCAATGCTGTTTTTTCTGGCGAGGGATCGTTGTATAAGTTAAAAATTAACACCGATAGGGAAGCTGTTGGACCCAATAAGTCGCTTGACCAATCTAAACTGAACAAAGCAGTAAAAATTAAGGGTGCTGTTTCACCTGCCGCACGAGCTACGGCTAACAAAACCCCTGTGGTAATTGTGGGAATTGCTGCTGTGAGAACAACGCGCCAAGTCGTCTGAAAACGAGTTCCTCCCAAGGCAGCTGAACCGAGACGTACAGAAGTGGGAATAAGTTTTAGGGCTTCTTCTGTTGTTAATACAATCACGGGGAGCATGAGAACTGATAATGCAAAACCACCGGCGATCGCACTAAATTTCTTAGTTATTAATACAATAACAGCGTAAGCAAAAACACCGACAACAATCGAAGGAACTCCAGTCAGAATAGAGGCGACAAAGCGAACAGTACGACCAATGCGACTTCCTTTACCAATTTCTGACAAAAATATGCCTGTCATGACTCCAGTCGGAATACTGAACAGCGCCGCAATGGCTACCATTTCTAAGGTACCAACAATCGCATTTCCAAATCCATCGTTTATGACTGATGTTACAAACATAGATGGTTTAATGCTTGTTATACCCCTTCCGATAATTTCCCACAGCAATGACAGCAAAGGAATCAGGGCTATAGCTGAAAGCAAGAATGCTATCACAGTCATGCCATTGTTAAATATCTGCCTTATGGGTGGTAGAGGACTACATATCTCTGCTGCCACTGATTTATCTATCTCAGACTCTTGATGACTGGTCATATTCCTTACGCTTTTAGAGGTTCATAATGATTTGCAACTTCCGCATCTTGCTTTAGAAAGAGAATACGTAGGACATTCTACCAGGATTTGACACTTGTTATTTGTGTTCCCAGTATCTTGAAAATAAGCTTTCTATTTGGTCTTACCCCCTACAAACTGCACAACCACTAAAGCACAAATATTGACAACTAAAGTCACAACAAATAGGATCAAGCCCAAATATGTTAAAGCACCAACGTGCAATGGATCTTGAGCTTCAGCAAATTCATTGGCTAGTACAGAGGGAATTGAGTAAGCTGGATCAAGTAGTGAAAGACTCACCTGAGCCGAGTTACCAATCACCATAGTCACGGCCATTGTTTCTCCTAAAGCTCTTCCTAGGGCGAGCATTGCTGCACCCACAATTCCAGAAAATCCAGCAGGTAATATTACCCTAAAAATAGTTTCCCAACGAGTAGAACCCAGAGCCATTGAGCCACTGCGTAACTCTTTAGGAACAACTAATAAGACTTCACGACTAATTGCTGCCATCGTCGGCAAAATCATAATCGCAAGAATTATGCCAGCAGTCAACATATTGAACCCAGCAGGACTTGGTGTATTAAATAGTGGTATCCACCCGAAGATGTTGGATAGCCATGTTTGTAGAGGTACAAAACTTGGAATAAAAACGTAAACGCCCCACAAACCAATAATGACGCTGGGAACAGCAGCTATGAGTTCTACGATAAAAGCTATGGTTGTGCGTGCTGAAGCAGGGATAAAATTTTCACTCGTGACTAGGGCTACTGCTATCCCTACGGGTACGGCAAATAACATGGCGATCGCGCTGCTAACCAAAGTGCCATAAATATATGGCAAGGCACCAAAAACGAAATTACCTGTATCCCATTGTTGATTCCACAAGAACCCTAGTCCAAACTTATTAATAGCTGGAAGAGCTTTTTCAAAGATGATCCAACTCATCCAAAACAGGACAGTAACCGTTAGGGCAGCAAACGCATAAACTAGCCACGTAAATCCTTTATCTATCCAGAAATTTTTACCACTGCTAGCTGTTATGTCTATACTTTCATCAATCAAACTAGGTTGATTGTTATTAGCAGGTTCAGATGAATTTGCCATTACGAATCAGAAAATTGAAGAAGAACTCAGTTGTAAGAACGCAGAACTCAGAAATCTTGAGTATGTGGATACCGAACCCCAACGAAAGTGAACACTTCCGTAGACGGTGGGGATTTAAACTCTTACTCATCAGCCCAGTCGTACAGAAGTTTATTCTGACTTCTGACTCAGGAGTTGCTGAGTTCTTTTTTGTTAAATTATGTTCATGATTTTGGAGTGGGCAAATAGCCCACCCTGATAGAGGAAAAAGTGTCAGATGACACATTATTTGATCGCGCTGTTCACTGTCTGTATGACTTTTTGAGCCACAGGATCTGGAATACGAGTGTAGTTTAGGTCATCATTAATTTGTTGACCATCTGTTAGTACCCAATTCACAAAGTTCTTGACAGCTGTTCCTTGGGCTGCATTGGGATAACTTTTATATATCAACAACCAGGTTAGACCAACGATAGGATAACCCTGTGTTGGATCGTCAACAAAAACGCGGAAGTTGGCTGGAAAACTTACAGTTGATAAAGCTTGGTTGGCAGTTTGTAAAGAAGGAGCCACAAATTGTCCTTGTTTGTTCCGAATTTGTGCTACTTTGAGCTTATTTTTCAGAGCAAATTCATACTCAACATAACCGATAGCACCTGGAGTGCGAGTGACTGAACTTGCTACACCTGGATTACCTTTTGCTTTTATAACATTTGGGATAGTCCAACTTGGAGATTTACTGGTGCCAACTCGTCCCTTAAAATAGGGACTTATAGAAGTCAAATGGTTGGTAAAAATGAAAGATGTACCACTACTATCAGCGCGAACAACAGCTTTAATCGGCTGACTTGGTAGATTCACACCAGGGTTATCAGCTTTGATTTGAGGATCATCCCACTTGGTAATTTGACCAGAAAAAATAGCTGGTAGTGTCTTGCGGGACAATTTGAGATTATCTATTGGAAGATTGTGAACAACTGCAACAGCACCACCTGCGGTAGGTACTAGGATAACACCATTTTTTACTTTACCCATCTCCGCATCAGTCATCGCAGAATCACTAGCACCAAATTGAACAGTGCCAGCAATCACTTGGTTAACACCAGCACCGCTACCAACGGCTTGATAGTTAACTGTTAGGTCTGGATATTTCTTTTTGACTTCACGAGCATAACGTTCGTAGAGTGGAGCGGGAAAAGTTGCTCCTGCACCATTAAGGGTTTCTGCTTGGGCGAACGCCCCAAAAATCGCTCCAAAACTAATAGCACCCGTAACAACTGAAACACTAACTACACGACTCAAAACATTAGTTGAAAATGTCATATTACCCCGTTATTAATAAGTAATTTTGTGTTGATTAACAATGACGCAAATAACCTACTATACCAATGGTTAACAAAAGGTTAAATAAACAGAAAAATAAATTTAAATATTCCTCAACATCTGTTTAAGACGTTTTAAAATTTTATTCAATCAAGACTGACTCTGATCCGTGAAGTCAAAGTCTCAGAGTTCAAAAGCAATATCAAACTGGCTGGTGTTCCCACCCCAGATTTATCGTTAACTCTTGATTTTTGTTGATGTTACTTTCATCAAGCTTAAAGGACTAATAACATGCACAGTCCATTTAAATTTTCCTGCGCCAGATTACAGCAATTTTCAGGTAATTGAACCACAAACTACGGTAAGCTGGTAGTAAAGT